>JAVVGE010000027.1:0-22498 GCA_032249255.1 Desulfurococcales archaeon
ATGGCAACACTTGTGAAGAAAATGTTCTCAAAACCATTTATATTGATCTTAGTAGCGTCTATTGGTTTCCATACGTGGTCATCAACTAGCCATAAGCTAACACTATTGATCCTCGGAATTAGTATTCCATTACTCATCTCTAGATCAACTTGATGCCGAGCTATTTCCCAAGATCTCCCCCAGAGATATCTCACGAGTTTCTTATTCTTCAGATCCTTTTCCCCTAGACCTAGATACTTAGTAAGGAAGATCTCTTTAGCATATTGTCTAGCCCTGTTCCTCCTTAGAGAGGAAACCCTTTCAACAGCATCCTGGCATAAGCCATGTATATAGTGGGATGGAATATTGGGGTACATGCTCCTTAGCTCGTGGTACTTCTCATTCTTGAGCCTATAGTAATTCTCAATAATATTTCTGGATACGTGAATTAGCACATTCTCAGGCATCTACTATATATATATTCACGATCTCCTCTAATGCCATGAACCCCTCCTAGATAGCGGTTTTGATAGCAGAACAGCGGTTCTGCTGACAAAGTTCCTATCTCCTGGCTTGACAACCCAAATCCACTTCTTATCCCTCTTTTTCCTCCTCCTAGCCATTATCCCTGGACCTCTCTTTGTTCCTAAACCTCCACTCCAACCATTAATTAATAATAAAAGAATATAAAAAGATTCCTACTATCATGAAAAAGGGTTCAGCCCCTTTAAGGTCTCTTGACGATATCGGAAACATTAGCACATTTCCTACATTCTATGCTGTTACAAGATTACAGATAAATCTGAATACTTCTGGTTACTTATAAATACTTGATAGTTGTATGAGGAAGAAATGTTAGGCTTAAGCTTATAATCTATAATCCCTAGCTATTTTGATGATGAGGCGATAATCTCTGCTGGATCTGGGTGTGCAGAGCTCTCGGAGAGCGATGACGTTTAGGCTCTCCTCAGATGAGAGCCCCATGATGTTAGGGATGATCTACCTTAGAATTAAAAGTGGAATTGATAATGAAAAGTAACACTGAAACTTGGCGATAGTGGAGATTATCTACTATAGAATTAAAAGTGTTACTTGTGATGAGCAAATTTCTGGCGTGTTCCTGAATATCAGTTTTCACAGAGATACTAGTCATGATATCTATGCCATGCCCGTACTATAGGGCTGGAGCCTGTCACTCGCCAAAGCTGGGTGAACCCAGCGATTCTGTTGTAGCTGCACATAGATGTGGTGGAGCTCCAGAGATATATAGGGCTTGCTCTCTCTATGTTGAGGCTGTAACTAACATAGATAAATCCATAGATAAATCCTCAAACGCCGTTAACAATGGTAGGGGGGGTGTTAGGGTTATTACTAAAAATTCCATTGCCTCTAGGGTCTATGGCCCTATACATATTATTAGGGAGCATCTTCAGTCTGAGTGCCCACAATACAGGATCGAGGCTGTGGGAGGAGGTTATGTAGCTATCTGTAACGTGCTTAAAAGACCGCTCACAAAGTATGAGGCTAGGCTATGTACTCTATACTGGAGGGACTGCCCATATGTGAACATAGCTAAGGTATCTAGCTAGATTGGTAGCAATTCCCAGATCTCTATGACGCTATTTTCTCTTCATCGCCATTGCATGTCTCACTAAGATCGCCCTTCCAGCCTCTACGATCCCCGGTATATTAACACCGGTTGGACATGGAGGAACACATGCATAGCATAGGAGGCATGTATAGAGGTACTCAGCGGTCTTCTCTGAGTATATACCGTTCAGGAGAAGCCCGACAACCCTCACCCTGCCCCTGGGGCCATAGCCTCTCTCCTCTGTCTCTGCTAGTGTTGGGCATGATGCTTCGCAAAAGCCGCAGAAAACGCATTTATTAAACTCCTCCCACGCCCTGGCGAATGGATCATTTTTTGGTCCTTGCCTCATAAGGGATCACCCTCCCAGGGTTAAGGATCCATTTGGGGTCGAAAACCTTTTTTATCCCTATCATAAGATCTAGTGTGTGTTCAGAGCCCCTATTCTTGAGTTCGATGAGGAGTAGCTCTAGCTTCATAGAGCCTATGCCATGCTCTGAGCTGGATGTGCCTTCTAGATTGAGGGCCTCGATCACTATGTCTCTTGCTATGTTCATGATGATAGATCTATCCCTGGGATCCTCTAGATCCCCCTCTATATGAGGATGCAGATTACCATCACCTAGGTGCCCCCCTAACTCGATCTCTCTGTTATATCTTTTCTCGATCTCTCTGATCCTAGAGATAAACTGAGGGATCCTAGATATTGGCACAGCGGTATCCTCAGCGATAACGTGCTTATGCTTCTTCAGCTTGACGAATGATGGGAACATAGATCTTCTGAACCTATATATTTCTTCAAAAGCCTCTTCACCGCTCGTTGCTGTTGAGATATATATTGAACCGCTATTCCTGGCCTCATCCCTCAATAGATCAATAAGCCTCTCAGCCTCGTCTCTGGAACCTGCCTCCAGATCTAGTATTATGGTATGCCCCACGGGAATATCCATACGAGTATTCCTTATAACCTTCTCAGCAACTCTATCCTCCATATACTCGGTAATTAGAGGAACCCTGCCTCTCCTAACCCTTATAAGGAAGCCGTAAAGCTCTTCAAAATTCTTAAACACAGCCATGATCCTTGCTACATAAGGCGGTCTGGGCCATAGCTTTAGAGTGGCCTTCGTTATGATCCCGAGGGTCCCCTCAGAACCAACCATTATCCTGGTTATATCGTATCCCTGTCTACACTTAACGGTTCTACACCCAACCCTATGGATCCTACCAACACCATCTACGAATTCTAATCCGAGAACCCAGTCCCTCATAGTCCCATATTTAGCCCCTCTAAGACCCCCTGCCCCAGCAGCTATAGCTCCACCTACCGTTGCTGCTCTCGCAGAAGCCGGATCTACTGGAAAAAAGAGATCGGTGTTTGATAGCTTCTCATTAAGAGCATCAATCCTGATCCCGGGTTCAACAATAGCTACCCTATCGATCTCGGAGATTTCTTCCACACCGTTCATCCTGCCGAGATGAACAATTACTCCTCTCTCCATAGCATAGATCTGTGCAGCGGTAGTTATACTCAGAGCCCCGGCCCCCATAGAAATATCTGTAGATGATCCCTGAGGTATGAGGGCAACGCCATATCTATATGCTACTCTAACGATCTCCGAGACCTCGTCACCACTCTTGGGAAGGGCTAATACATACCTATCAGCGATGTCTCTTGGAATAAAGTAGTATGACGATGCATCTATGGCATGGAGACCTATATCAACGGGGTCTCTTGAAACCCTTCTCCCAAGAATCGATCTAAGTTCATCATAAACACTATTAATAACACTATCGCCCAGGCGTATTCACCTAAGTAATATTAGCTCGAGAGAATATAACGTTTAAGATAAGATCAACTACTAACATGATCCCCAACAAGACATCGATCCCAGGGTCTCAAAGCACCATATAGAGAACCCGTTGTTGCTATGTGTTTAATAGCTTATATCTCGCCCTAAAGGGGTATGGCTTCCAGCTGTAAAATTAGATCCATAGTGAATCTTGTAAGAATTACTACAGGACATACTCTACATTTTTAGGGTGGGCGATAATGTTGCTAGGTCTTAATTTCCTTGTTGGAACTATATATGGATGGTTAAGATGGGCTTTGATATAGAGGTGAGAAGATCGATTGTAGATGCTGCCAGGAGACTGTATCTGAGAGGTTTAAACACAACGTTATCCGGTAATATAAGTGCCAGGAGTAGTAATAGATGGTATTTCTGGATAACGCCCAGCTCGTATGACAAGGCTAGGCTCTCTATTGAGGATCTGAGTCTCGTGGATATTAAGACTGGTAACAGGGTGATGGGTGGAGAGCCTTCCTCCGAGTATAGAATGCATCTCCTAATCTATAGGGTTCGTGAGGATGTCAATGCTATCGTGCATGCCCACCAGGCTTATACCATGATAGCCTATAGGGCCGGTCTTCTGAAGAAGGAGCTTCTTGAAGAGAGCTATGAAGCAAAGACCTACTTAGGGGAGATAGGCTTCGTACCAAGGCTCGAGCCAGGTAGCTGGGAGCTTGCGGAAGCTATTTCTAAGGAGATTGCTAGGGAAGGAATATATGTAGCTCTTTTAGAGGGTCACGGTGTAGTTGCTATAGGTAGGAGCGTTGCAGAAGCTCTGAATAGGGCTGAGGTGCTTGAGCTAGAAGCTAAAATACTAGTTAGGCTAGCATCCCTGGGGGTGATAGCTAAATGATTCTTTTAAAAGCCTCAAACAAGATTGAGGTGGCTGTAGGCGATAATAAGTATAGGGAAGGCGATGTACTGGATCTCATAGAAGCCTCCTACCTAGTCTACACGGGGAGAGCCAAGGCTCTCGATGAAAGTGGGAGGGAGCTAGATGCAAAAGAGTTATTTAGAAGATATGCAAGCGGGGACCTATGGTGGATACTATTTACAGTCTTTACCGATCTAGCTTCAAGGGGGAGAAGAGTTAGGAGAGGCTATGGTGAGAGAGATCTTGTTGTTGAGCATGGGAATAAAATTTATATGATATATGTTACTGAAGAGGGGGCGGAGATCCCGATGATAACCCTTCTATCCTGGATCGAGAGTTCGCACCACAAAGATATGATCCCTGTTATAGCTGTTGTTGATATGTACGGAGACGTAACCTATTATCAAGCAACCAATATAAACCTTAAAAAGATTAGATAATAAGCCTCACGCTTCAATCGATATAACATCCTCCCAGTCCTCTAAGGCAGGGTTTCTATTGTCTACTCCCAAGTGTTAATCCCTTTTCCTATGCAATAGCTCTTTCTAAAGAATGTTTAGCGCATCTCCTATCACCCACTAGCTCTTTAAGGGCCTTCAGGGGGCAAAGCCCTTGCCAGACACATCCTGAAACCTCTCTTAGACCTTCATATTAGTAATCCCACCTATAAAGAGCCACAATCACACAAAACATAGCGTGAAATCCTTAAAAACCCAGATCTAAGAGACAGACTTACCTAATCTTACTAAGATCAAATATGTGATAGACCCGTCTCTTTGAAATAGATAGATGGTCATTAAGACTTAATAATAACTGTAACACTCTCTAATACAGGAGAACATGGGTCTTAGAGGAAGAATCGTGAGATATAGATTCGGTAGGTGGGTTTTGCTGAGAAAACTGGTGAGAAAGCATGGCAGTGAGGGTAAAGATAAGGGTCAGGAGTAGGGAGAGCAATAAAGAGCAAACACTAGTTGTACTAGTTAACGGAGGCGCTGAAAGTCCGAGGCCTCTAATAGCTGTGGATGGAGAAACCGCTTCTAAACTATGTTTTAAGGATCTCTCAAGAGGCGAGGTCTATGAAATTGCTGAGGCCTCGTCAATAAAGCAAGCATCGATCTTCCCACAAGCAGTTATTTTAGAACTATTAGATGATGAGGAGAAGATCCTGAGTACTATCACGGCAGATCTAGCGGTTGAAGAAGGTATAATAGAACCGCTAATAACGGATGTAACGATTGATGCGCTAGGGATAGAAGTTATAAGTTTCGGAAAAGGGCTGTGGAGGCATGTCAGAGACCCAGTTGAAATTATAAGAAGGAGCTCACAACCTCTATAATGCAACGCTATCCCAGGCTCGATCTATTGAGAGATCAGATCTCTAGGATTAGTCTCTCAAACTTCCGAAGAACCATTACATGAAATCCTTACAGCGAAGGCGTGAAGGTCTTCAATAGAGTTGAAAGATCTCTCGAAAAAGGTCTAATCTCAGAGCAATATAGCTGATACCCTTTTCTATTCTAAGGATGGGCTCTTTAGATCATGGGTAGAGCCTTAGCTCGAGACAGAGGATCTATACGTTTTTCTAGTAGCTTTTTATAACTATATAAATCCCCTCGAGTAGAGACTATGTGACAGGCTGGAATGGATGATGGGGGATAGATACGAGAAGATCGTTGATCTCGCGGTGAGAAGAGGCTTCTTCTGGCCTTCTTACGAGATCTACGGAGGAGTTTCAGGTCTATACGATCTAGGTCCTCTGGGATTCCTGCTTAAGAGAAATATTGTCGAAGAGTGGAGAAGGATCTTTGTTCAGAGGCACCAAGAATATGTCGTGGAGATCGAGACCCCTGTCATAGCTCCGTCGAAGGTTTTTGAGGCTTCTGGTCATGTTGAGAGCTTTACAGACCCTATTGTTGAGTGTAGCAAGTGTGGGAGGAAATATAGAGCGGATCATTTGATCGAGTCTATAGCTTCTATAAAGACTGAGGGCTTAAGACTCGAGGATCTCACTAAAATCATCAGGGAGAAGGATATCAGATGCCCACAATGCGGAGGGCCTCTAGGCGACGTAAAGCTATTTAACCTGCTCTTTAGAACCACGATAGGGCCCTATACAGATTCCATAGGCTATTTGAGGCCGGAAGCAGCGCAGGGTATGTTCACAGCCTTTAAAAGGGTATATGAAACTATGAGGGAGAGGCTTCCACTAGGTATAGCCCAGATAGGTAGGGTAGCTAGAAATGAGATCTCGCCTAGACAGGGTATGATAAGGCTTAGGGAGTTCACTATAATGGAGATCGAATTCTTCCACGACCCCAAGAACCCCTCATGTCCTCTCCTAGATAGGGTGAGAGATAGTAAGCTTAGAATACTCACAGCTAGCGAGAGAGAGTCTGGGGAGCAGGAACCCACGGAGTACAGAGTAGAGGAGCTGGTTAGAGAGGGAGTAGTTAGGAATGAGTGGCACGTGTACTGGATGGCCGTGGCATCTGAGTTTATAGAATCTCTGGGGGTCCCGCCTTCAGACACATATTTTGAGGAAAAGCTCTCACATGAGAGGGCTCACTACGCCTCCCAGGTGTTTGATCAGCTTGTAAGGGTCTCTAGATGGGGCTGGATAGAGGTTTCTGGACATGCTAATAGGACTGATTTTGATCTCAGTAGGCACTCACTATTCAGTGGAGCCGATCTAACCGTTTATAAGAGGTACGACAAACCTATCCCTGTAAGGAAGAGGAAAATTAGGCTCGATAAACAAGCTGTTCTAAGACTCTATGGAGAGAGGGCTCCAGAGGTTTTCAAAGCACTCTCGAGGGTAGATCTAGAAAGGCTAGATCTCTCTAGAGAGGAGATAGATGTAGGGGGCATCAAAGTGAGTAGAGAGGTGTTTAGAGTTGAGGATATTGAAGAGCTGGTCCACGGCGAGAAATTCTATCCACATGTAATAGAACCCTCATTCGGGGCTGAAAGGCTTGTATATGTAGTGCTCGATAGATCCTATAGCGAGGAGGATGGAAGAGTGATCCTTAAGATACCTCCGAGGCTAGCCCCTATCGTTGCAGGAATATATCCCCTCATTAGCGAGGAGAAAATCGTAAAAATAGCGAGAAGAATATATGAGGACTTCATCAGAGCCGGCTTCTACGTGCTATACGATGAGAGTGGAAGCATTGGAAGGAGATATGCTAGGGCTGATGAGATTGGAGTGCCATTAGGAATCACCATTGATGGAGAAACCCTGGAGAACAATACTGTGACGATTAGGTTCAGAGATACTAGAGAACAGATAAGGATCAAGATCGAGGATCTCATAGAATGGGTAAGAAGCTATCTCGAACCAAAGAAATGAATATAGGATTGATAATAAATAGCAATAAATAATATAATTAAGCAGGCCAACGTCCATCTATAGCTTATCTTAAAACTTATCTTAAAATAAGTTACATATCTAGAGGCTAGGAAAGGAAGCCTTTAAGCTAGGTATCTGTAAACATATATTATTGAGTAGCCACATATTCTAATGGCTGAACGGTGATCCAGCTAGCTATAGGCCTTTCTCTAGGGATTTCTATAACCTTTCTAGGTTGTCTCCTCTTTACTAATGCGATCAAATATATAGGGCATAGAGTCAGGTAGAGCGGATCCTTTACCGGCGCAGCTGTATCTTCCCTCTTTACATTAGTTCCTGAACTCATAATGTTACTTATTAGTGTCTCTATTCCATCGTCGTTGTGCTAGGGCTACTCTTCATGATCTCTGAAGGATATCTGAGGGAGCAGGGTGTTCAGCTAGGGCATTAATCATCCGCCTCAAAGAATGAGGTTCACACTTTAGTTCTCGTTGTTAAAAGCTAGATACAGCTAAGATAGTATCGATGCCAAAGTTGTACTAGAGTATTTAGATAGGTATAGATATGGAGAATAAGAATAATATTAAGAAGGAGTAATAAGGAATAATGGGAAAAAAATATAGCGTCAAGAGAGACAATAGATGAGGAACATAGCCAACTTAATACGAATCCCAGAGATCCAAATCCTGACTATATTTTAGGCGTGGCAGTATCTAGAAGGGGCTAGCTATGGGTGTGGCTCTCGTCACCGGTGCTTCGTCAGGCATTGGGAGGGATCTAGCTATTATGCTTGCTGAGAGGGGATATGCGGTTGCGCTAGCATCTAGAAGAGTGGAGGCTTTGGAGAGTGTTGCTAGTATCATTAGAAGGTCTGGAGGCTCTGCGGAGGTTTTTAAGGCAGATCTATCTCTCTCTGTTGATGCTGAGGAACTGGTTAGATCTGTTGTGAGTAGGATGGGGAGGCTTGATCTCCTCATTAATAATGCTGGATACGGCGTCTATGGCCCTATAGACGAGGTGTCTGCAGAGGAAATCCATAGGATCTTTATGGTCAACGCTATATCGCCCACCATATTGGTTAGCAAGGCTGCAGAGCATATGAAAAGCATTGGTGGGGGATGTATAGTAAATATATGCACCATGGCCATATACGCTCCAATGCCATGGCTATCTCTCTATAACGCCTCAAAAGCATCTCTAAAGATGCTAACAGATACTCTCAGGATAGAGCTTAAGCCATATGGTATAAGGGTTATAGGCGTATACCCAGGCTATGTTGATACAGAGTTTCATAAGAATGTAGTACTAACAGAAACCTCGAGAAAAGGTGGCTGGGGCACCAATATCTCGAGAATGACACCTGTCATGAGTAGCGAGGAGGTAGCTAGAGAGATAGTGAAGAAAATTATGAATCCAAAGTTTAATGGTGATATCTATATAGGGATCAGCTATAGATTCCTTAAAGAATTCTCACAGCATACGGGTTGGATTATTAACAAGGTCATAGAGAGGATGTATCTAAAGAGACTAGGAAAGTAATATCTAAGCTAAGCAAATCTATCCTCCAGGAATGATATTTATAAATCATGGTGATAAATAATAATGGTTTAAGGACTTGGAGATCAGCTGTTTATAACTGGAAACCTCGCCTTTTAAGGCGTTTTTCTTTAAACCGCTTGTCCCCCGATGATCATTGATTATAACTGATATTCTTTTGTTTTGGATTGCTTTGCTTCTTGATCCACAGGGATGTAATAACATCCCTGTGGTCATCGGGGGACAAGCGGATCATAGATGGCAAACAACTTCACAACAATGTTTCAATGAAATTGGAAGGAACTAGCGGCTCGATCTCCGAGCTTGGTGATGGAGGAAAAGATGAGCTATTATGAAGAGATATATTGAAAATCAAGAAGTACTGCCTTCTCATAACTCGTTGATCTCTTTGAGAAGGTTTTTAGTATATCTTGCTATATAAGCCATGTATGTTTCCAGATCTTTCAGGTTTTTTTCTAAAGCTGCTGTAGATCCGATTTTGAGGCTCTTGGTTAGATCTTCTCTAATGTTGTTTAAATTTGTATAGATCACTTCTAAGTGGGGCTGTATATATATACATAGCCTAACACTGTTTGGTGATGAAAATATCTTGGATCTTAATAGTGTGAGGAAGTTCTCAACAATTTTTAGGGCTTCTGATGGGGATATCCTTGATATATTTCTATATTTAGATGCTTCCTGTGATATCTCACCCAGATCTTTAGAGAATTTCTTTAGATCCTCTGCAATTGTTCCAAAGATCTCTTTTGCCTTTTCGAGATCCTTTTTAGAGATATAGTCCCTCAGTAGGTATATAGGCTTAAAACACCCTAGCCTCGCTAATATATCTATCTTCGATATAAAGATCTTCTCTGTCTCCATTACAGAAACCTCAACCATTTAAATATATCTGTCCAGGGTATTAACACGCGGCCTTAGCTTTCCCAAGGTCGACCATTTATGCCTTATAAATGGGCTTATGAGCCTCATGGTATCCGTGTCAACATTGGAGATCCATTCCCTTGTTTTGGGGTCTGATGGGTAGCCAGAGCCGAAGTCTCCTATAAAATCCTTTATCCTATCTATATGCCAGTCTCTAAGCACCTTAGCAACTATACTCGCAGCACTTACAATTGGGTATCTGCTATCTGCTCCATACTCCGCTACCACGTCCTGGCATTCCTCGCGAAATTCGTGTATTCGTTCGTAGGGTGCAAAGAGATCTATATATGTTTTTGGGCAGAACCCGAGTATATTCAAAATAGATTTAAGGATCCCCTTAATAGCCCTGATCTCCAAAGTGTTTATATTATTATCGTCCAGATCTTTTGGTGAGAGGGTAACAACTATTGTAACAAGCGACCTCTCCACTATCAGAGGAATCAATCTCTCTCTAGAAGATCTGCTTAGCTTCTTGCTATCCCTCACACCAGCATTAACGAGATCTTGTAGAGACTCTTTATCAAGAACCACTGCAGCGATCACCATGGGTCCTATCAGAGGTCCCCTACCGGCCTCATCAATCCCTGCTAAGATATTATCTATAATAGCATCGCTCCTAGTTATTGCTTCCACCGGTATTTATAAATCCTCTAGAGGAATTTTAATAAGGGGGTATTTATAGTTGATTGCATCTAGACCTGAAATGAGGATCGAGAATATAGTGGCTACTGTTATATTTGAGCACCAGCTGGACCTAGATCTAATAGAGCAAGGTGTTTCAAATATAGAGTATAATCCTGATCAATTCCCAGGACTGATCCTGAGGCTAGATAGTCCAAAAGTCACAGCCCTAATCTTTAGATCTGGAAAGATGGTTGTGACAGGTGCTAAGAAGACATCAGATCTTATAAAGGCTGTTAAGAAAATCCTCAGAATGTTCCTTAAGAGCGGTGTATCGATCTCGGGCAAGCCTAGGATACAGATCCAGAATATAGTGGCATCAGCGAATCTGGGAATGGAGGTGCTTCTAGAGAAAGCCGCGTATCTCCTTGAGAACACCATGTATGAGCCAGAGCAGTTCCCTGGGCTAATCTATAGATTGGTAGATCCAAAAGTCGTGCTCTTGATATTCTCATCAGGCAAGATGGTTATAACAGGTGCTAAGAGCGAGGAGGAGGTTGAGAAGGCTGTTAACCATACATATAAAACCCTATTAGACCTCAACTGCCTCAAAAAGATAGAGAGGAGTGAGGAAGAGCTGGAAAGAGAGATAGAGCTAGAGGAGATCTAAGCTAGGCCGGATAGATCTGTTGAAACTAGAAGAATTACTGGAAAAGCTATCTTCAATAATAACAAATTTTGAGGAGCTTCTAATAGCAATAGAAGAGGCCAGCCACCTTGGCATGAACCATCTATATGTATCTATTAGAAGGGGGGGTGCAAGGGCTATCCTAGCATTCCATATAAACCCATTCAACAATGAGCTGATAAGCCTCATAGCCATGATCCCGATAGGATGTAAGGAGCACCTACCCAGCATTGATGAAGCTAATAATCTCGCAAAAAGTCTAGAAGGCCTTGTAATGGTTATGGGGGAATGTGGTTATATTCTATTAGGATATGATCACTCGACGGATATAGCTGGGTTCTTGACCAAGGTATTCTCGAAGATACCTGGCGATATCCCTGGAGAGAATTTCCTTATCGAGGACTATTCATATGACCTCTTCAGCGAATATCAAGAAGAACCGAGCAATTCTCCCACCTATATCGAAAAATAGAGTTCCCATCACGAGGGTCTCAGGATTGATCTTCGGGGTTAGCCGGCTTATCGGATCGCTTATCGACTAGGAATATACTTCGGAGCTCTTCCCGAGAAATCAAAGTGTACTAACGAGACTCTTGTTCGAGCTATTAGCATTCCAACACTCAAAGTACTATCTAATCAGATCTATATTCTTTTAAGAGCCTGAGCATAGGAAATAATGAGGTGAATTGGCTGCAAAAGCTCGCTACACCTGCAATTGTAGATACTAGTACGCCTCCTATATGTATTAGCTGTAAAAAAATTGTGGCTCCATATGAGAAAGGGGTTTCATTTAACTGCCCAAACTGTGGAAAGGTGGTTATATGGAGATGCTATAGATGCAGGATCCAAGGGGTTCCATATAGATGTCCCAGCTGCGGCTTTGAAGGACCCTAGGTGATCCCTATGGCCGATGTAATAGCTATTGTTAAGATCTACCCGTCGGAAGATATATCAGATATAGAGGCCCTTGGAAAAAAGATCGAGAAGAGCCTGCCCAGCATCTATAAAGTTGTTATGAGAGAAACCATAGAGATAGCATATGGATATAAGGCCCTCATACTACATATAAGGTTTCCAGAGAATACCGAAGGAGGCACTGAGGAGCTCGAATCGAGGATATCAGGTATATATGGTGTAAGCAGCGTTGAGATAGAGGCAGTCTCAAGAGCTTTCTAAATAGACCCAAAATCTCTTATCAGCATCTTACTAGGGATAATAACCAGCCTAACTCTAGATAACGATTTACCATCAAATAGATAAGAAAAGATGATCGAACCAAGATTGAGAGCTTAAACACCGTATTTATCCAGATCTCCTAATACTCAGGGAGATCTATTGTATAGCTGGTTTGGCAAATAGAGAGCGATCTCGCTCTTTAAGACGAGATATCTATAAACCTCTCTGACCTCCTCTCCTACTCTCAGATCGTCATTTTTTGATCATCATCCCTTTCAAGCAGATCATTAGCCCCCCATCTATTTGAGTTCTCATCCGTCAGCTGGGGGAGCAGTTGGGGGTGGCTAGAGATCCCCAGATATTCCTAGGATCTTCAATGCCCTCTTCCTAATGTTCAGCTTCCTAATGGTGTCTCTATCTGCTTCAAAACCGCATCTAGGGCACTCTGATGAGGTCCCGTTAGGATCGACCTTCACGTGGGGAACCCCGTGTTTCTCAGCCTGCCAATCGATCCGCTTCCCTATTCTCCTATACCCCATTATAATGAGTTTTTCCTGTGATCTTTGGGCGGTTCCCTAAGTGATTCTATGAGTCCTCTGAGATCCTCTCTAGCGACTGCATATCTAGGCTTCTTAGCTAGCTCCACGATCTCAAGAGATGTCTTCCTAGCCCAGTCCTCCAATATATTCCTAGACTTCCTATGATAGGATCTTATTCTATTCAGGATCCCTCTTCTCCTCCTCCAGGCAGGGTATCTTGTGAAGGAATATCTCTTCTGGAGATCCTCGGCAAGCTTCTTCCATCTATGGGCTTCATCGATCTCGGTGTCCCTCTCCTTGTTTATCTTATCATCTCCATATACTATCTTCCTCTCATTGATATCAACAGCTATAACATCCCTAGGCTTGTAAGGCTCTGGCCTTGGTATCTTCTTTGATATCCAAAGCATCATCTTCCCCTCTCTATGGACTAGCCTTGCCTCTCCATTTTCATACTGGTCATACCTCCTGTCCCAGCCGATGATACTAAGCTTTATCCCTCCTATGATCTCCACATATCCTTCTTTAACCCTGTATCCCGAGCCTTGGTGTAGTAGCATGTTTAGCTTTCTAACCCTAGGCCTCCTACCCCCTCCTAGGATTATTCCTCCAAGACTTTGCATTTGCAAGGGCATCCTATAGCAGTCATTAGCAAGTCTAGGTGGAAGTCCAAACCATTCTTTGAGTTCTCTATATAGAGCGTTATGAATTCCCAATGCTCCTCAGATCCAGGCTTAGGGTCTTGTTTATAGCATAGTCAAGGGCTGTATTGTATCTCCTGAAGAGCTCTACAGCCTCTGGCTCGGAACTAAACCCCCATGCCTATTGAAAGGGTTAGAACTCCCTTACCGCCAGAGACCATAGAGCCCTCTAAACACAATTAGGATCTTAAAAGCTGATAAAAACCATCTCCGCCCTAAAGGACGAGGATTTCAGTTGTAATTAGTATTGGGGACTGCTTTAAAGATTTAGGGATAAATAGGTCTGAGTGATTGTCAGACAGAAGCGATAATCCCCTACAAAGGGTGTAACATGCGAGACTCGGCATTGAAACCCACCCTATAGAAGAGGGAGAGGGTTATACGCTTCCTTCCGGATCTCTATAATACCATCGTCCTAAGGGCCTCACTGATTTAGGGAAGGAAAGGCACCATTAAATAGCGGGGGTTCCAATGATAAGAATTTCCAGGAGGGCTTCATCTATCATGCCCAGCCCTACCATGTGGCTTCAAGATATTGTTTCCGCCATGAGATCCAGGGGGCTTAAGCCCTATGCTCTGCATGTGGGCCAACCAGGTATACCTCCTCCGAGGGACCTCGTGGAGAACCTTCTAGAGAGTCTCAGGAGCAGGGTTGGCGATGTATTGCTTTACACATACACGTCGCCCAGGGGTTTTCAGGAGCTTAGGGAGGCAGTTGCCGAGGATCTAGCTAGTCTTGGGAGACCAATGCCCGATCCCGTAAGAGGTGTTGTAATAACATCAGGAGGTATCGAGGGGCTCTTCTCGGTAATGGCATCTATAACTGATCATGGAGACCTGGTTGGGGTGGTTGTGCCGGCCTATTTCCACTTCTACTCGGTGCTGGGCATGCTTGGTAACAGAGTTATTGAGGCGATCTCCTACCCAGAGTTATCCCTTTCCGAGGATATGTGGAAAGATCTATTTTCAAGAGTTAGGGCTGTGATAGTAGCTAACCCCGACAACCCGACTGGAAGGGTTCTCAGCACCGCTGAAGCGAAGCTCTTAGCAGATCTAGCATGTGATAGAAAGGTATATCTAGTCCACGACATAGCCTATTACACCCTCTATTACGAAGCCGAGAGAGTCTGGCCAGAGAGACAGTGCTATGAGTATGTAATAACAGTTGGAACGTATAGCAAGGACCCCGGTATCCCCGGGTGGAGACTTGGCTTCGTGGCATCTCAGGAAGAGGTGGCTAACGCTGTGGCCCACGTTAGGGAGGCCACAAGCTATAACGCACCTCTACCATCACAACTATTGATCCTAGAGTATCTCAGAGGACGATATAGAGAGAAATTCTTGCCAAGGGTATTAGAGGAATATAGATACAGAAGAGACGGGCTCATAGAGAGCCTTGAAAAGCACCTGCCAGAGGCGAGGTTTAGAAAGCCTGAGGCCGGGATCTTCTTATATGTAGATCTATCTAGATACCTCCAAAAACCATCAGATCAATGGACAAGAGAGCTAGCAATAGAAAAGGGAGTAGTGACTGTCCCAGGAACACTATTTGGGCCGAAGGGAGAGAGATGGGTCAGGCTCAGCTTTGCCTGGGAAAGCAAGGAGAGACTAAAGGAAGCCATTGAGATCATATCTCATCACTTAATAACAAAAACAGGCCCTACCTCATAAGGTCTTAAGAGGCCGCCCTCTAGAATAAGACTGTTACAGAGTTGCCGATAAATTTAAGTACCTCTGATTATCTATAAATACTTGGTGTATGCATGGATAAGCGTTATATTAGTAAGGGGGTTTGTAAGGGTTTGGAAGATGGTCGAGGAAGCTTATTGGGATGGCTAGGAGAGGGGGTGCACACTATTACTAAATCGGTTATTGGTATATGTGTGAATGATCTATTTCTTGGAAAAGCTTTTCAAGGTTCTGCGTAGGACTGTTGTTTTAGAGTGCTATGCTAATAAGCTTGCTAGAGGGGCTTTCGGGGATATAGTGGGGCATCTTAAAAAATGATTGAGTAGATGATTGAGTATGCATTAGAGCATAAATCCTCCCAGAAAACACTACACAGGATCTTCTACGAGAGGTACAGAGAGCAATACCCGTGGATGTCTCCTAGGGTTATTAAGGGATCCTATAGAGATACTGCTAGAAGAGCAAAGTCTTTTAAAGAGGCTAGGAAAAGGAGGTAGGGCTTATACTAATAGACTAGAGGTTAGGAGGGTCAAGATAGTCTACTCAGATAACCAGGATTGGGGACTCGAGAATGAGTATAATGCTTAGAACCCATAGGGGTTGGGTAGAGCTGAGGTATAGGAATAATAAGCAGTTGTATAGATACCTCTACAGCGGCTGGAGACTATCGAGCGAGCTAAAGCTAGAATCTAATGGGAGGAGGGTGATTGCCTACTTAGCATTCTCAAGATCCTTCGAGATCACCTATGATCCTAGTAATGTTGTTTCTCTCGATGTTAATGAGAATAATGTTACAATAGTAGTATTCAGGGACGACGTTCTAGCCGAGATTATAAGGGTTGAGACTAGCCTTGGAAAAATTGTCATAGCTTATTCAGTTGGGAGGGAGAGGATCTCGAGGAGAAGATCTACTGTGGGGAGGGATGTTAGGAGGAAATTGAGGAAGCTTAGGGAGAGGGATAGGAAGCGGGATATACTCTATAAGGTTGCTAGCATCATAGAGGATCTTGCTAGGGAGAACAAAACTGTAGTAGTTATAGGAGATATCGATGGTGATGATAAGGAGAGGATGGAGAGTGATAAGGATGGGAGGCTTATGCACAGGATTATCAGTGGAGTGTATCTAAGCCGAGAAAGCTTCTCGAGGATAGGCCCATACACGTTGTAAGGGTATCTGAGAGGGGATCCTCAGGCGTAGGCCCGTTTACGAAGAAGAGGATCGATGGCTACAGCCCCCTAGTGATCCGCTCTGCAGTAAGGGGAGCTAACGGGAGATACAAGGTTGTAAAAATAGTCCTGAGGATTGCATATGTCGATAGCAAGGTTGTTGAGAGAGACATTGTGGGGGCTATAAACATCGGCTTGAAGTATTTATCCTCAGATGAGAGGCCCGTGGCATTGGGCTCGACAGGGGCCCATGCGGCTCGGGTGAAGCCGATGATCCCGAGCCTAGGCCCAACCCCGTTAACGGAAATAAAGTTATTCACAGATATCATCAGATACCGTTAGCGGGGAAACTCTGTAATAATACCTAGTATATTTGTACTCCTATATATTGATTTTACCAGGCATAGTCGTTAACGGGCATAACCCCGATTAATACTCGAGATTAGGCAAATCCTTTCTTTAATATAGGAAGTTATCATATTGTTGAAAGAAACAGCACGAGCCCTTTTATTAGCCCTCACACTGATGATGATATTTGGAACCTGTTATGTACCATAACTGGATCCCGAATTCAGATCCTGCTATTAAGGATGAGATGCTGAAGTTCATTGGAAAGAATATAGATGATCTTTTTAGAGACATTCCAGAATCTATAAGGCTTAGAGAACAACTCAAGGTGGGCTTTGGCAAGCCCCTCTCTGAGTATGAGGTTCTCAGGATTGTGGATAGGATCCTATCTAAAAATAAGGTCTTTAAGGATCCGCCTCCCTTCATAGGAGGCGGGATCTGCGCGAGCTATGTGCCATCTGTAGTGAGGTTCTTAGCTCTTAGAGGCGAGATCTATACGTCCTATACTCCATATCAGCCAGAGATTAACCAGGGAGTTCTTCAAGCCATATTCGAGTACCAGAGCCTGATGGCTGAGATATATGATGTTGATGTAGTTAACGCCTCCATGTACGACGGATCCACGGCTGTTGCTGAAGCATTTAGACTAGCTATGAGAGTCACTAGAAGAAGCAAAATCCTGGTACCATCTACAATGAACCCCTTCTATAGATCGGTGGCAAGCACGTGGCTCTCCCCAATAGGGGGTACTATTGAGGAGTACAGAGTTAACGAGAAGGGAGAGCCGGATCTAGAGAATCTATATAAAATGGTTGATAACAACACAGCCGGCGTCTACCTAGAAAACCCGGGGTTCTTAGGAAACATCATAACTAACCCGGAGCCTGTTGGCGAAGCAGCTAAGAGAGTAGGCGCTCTATTCATAGTACACTCTGAACCAACGAGCCTCGGTATCCTTAGGCCCCCTGGGAGCTATGGTGCAGATATAGTGGTGGGTGATGGGCAGAGCCTGGGTCTTGGACTGAACTATGGGGGTCCCTGGCTCGGGATTCTGGGGATAAGGATGGAGCAGGAGCTCTTGAAGCAGCTGCCCGGGAGGCTTGTGGGGATAACACATGACTCTGATGGCAGGAGAGGCTATACATTGATTCTCCAGACTAGGGAGCAGCATATAAGGAGGGAGAGGGCTACTAGTAATATAACCACTAATTCTTCTCTCATGGCTATTATGGCAACTATCTATATAGCCTACCTGGGTAGGAACGGGATCAAGAGGCTTGGCGAGACTATTCTAAGAAGAACATTGTATGCATATCAAGCAATAACGAGAAAGCTGCGTGGAAGGGTCGCTATAGCCCTTAGCAGCGATCTATTCTACAGAGAGATCCCCCTTAGATTTTTTAGAAAGAGCTACAGCGAGATCCATAGGAAGCTGCTCGAGAAAGGCATTCATGGGGGTCTATGGCTCAGAGGATTGTTGAAGGGCTACGAAGATTGCTCCCTATACTGCTTCTCCGAAATACATAGTAAGTGGGATATAGATAGACTTGTCCAGGCTCTCGAGGAGGTGGCCTAGTATGTGGAGGCAGGCTAGGTGGGACGAGAAGCTGATCCTCGAGCTGGGAGGGTATTCCCACGACGGCCCCTCAATACCCTACGAAGATCAGTTTAAAGACATAGAGGTAGAGCTTCCAAAGAGTATAGCTAGGCTAGAGCCTCCATCCATACCATCTCTCACAGAGATAGAGGTTGTTAGGCATTTCACAAGGCTATCCCAGATGTCATATGGCGTTGATATAGGCCCTGTACCCCTTGGATCATGTACTATGAAGTATAACCCGAAGATCATGGATTTAATAGCTATAGACCCGAGAATAGCGGATCTCCACCCCCTACAGGATGAGAGCATGGTTCAAGGGCTTCTGGAGATTATATATATAACTGAGAGGTGGCTCTCAGAGATAACTGGGATGGATAAATGCTCATTCCAACCCCCAGCAGGATCCGCTGGAGAGCTTGCAGGCGCCATAATGATCAAGAAATACCACTTAGACAGAGGCGAGGAGAAAGACGAGATGCTGATACCAGATTCGGCTCACGGTTCTAACTCAGCTAGCGCTGCGATGGCAGGCTTCAAGGTAGTGAGGATCCCTACTGATCAGAATGGCGAGGTATCTATAGAAGCTCTTAAGGCTGCTCTAGGACCTAGAACGGCTGGTGCCATGCTCACAAATCCAAATACACTTGGCATATTTGAGAGTAGGATTCTAGAGATCTCGGATCTGGTTCACAGCTCAGGAGGGCTTTTATACTACGATGGAGCTAATCTAAACGGGATCCTCGGTATTGCTAGGCCAGGCGATATGGGTTTTGACATAGCTCATTTAAATCTTCACAAAACATTCGCAACACCCCATGGGAGCGGTGGCCCGGGCGGCGGGGTTGTGTGTGCCAGGGGCGAGCTTGTGGATTATCTTCCGAGACCCCTTATAGATAGAGATGGGGATAGATATTACTGGAACTATACATGTGAGAAGTGTATAGGCATGGTGAGAGCCTTCTACGGAAATATAGTCCCTGTTATAAGGACGTTCATATATATTTCCATGCTGGGTCCTCAGGGGCTTAGGGAGGTCTCAGAGATATCTGTGATCAATACCAACTACTTTATAAAGAGACTCCTTGAAAAACCGTACTATGAGTTGCCATATAACCCGGAAAGGCCTAGAAAACATGAGGCCGTTATAAGTGCCTCTAAAATAGCTAGGGAGACTGGTATAACAGCAGAAGACATCGCTAAAGCCCTCCTAGACGAGGGGCTCCACGCACCCACAATATATTTCCCCCTAATAGTTGGTGAAGCACTCATGATCGAGTTCACGGAGGCAGAACCTAAGGAAATCATAGATAGATATGCAGAAATCCTCAACAAGATCGCGGAGAGAGGCTATAAAGACCCCACGAGCTTGAAATCCGCTCCAAGGAATACAGCCGTGTCGAGACTAGATGCTGTGAGGGCGAACCACCCGAGAACAGCTGCTCCCAGCTATAGGGTATATCGTAAAATTTATAACTCTTAATAGATCACCGTGAGATCAGAAGCCCGAACCGCTCTCCCTACCGGAAAATAAGATCTTTAGCTATTGGTAGTATTGTGACAAGGATCTACTAGGATCACTACACCCGGTCCATATAGACCCATCCCTTGGAGCTCATAGATTCATGGAGCTATTAACATATTCACTGAAGAAACAGCACAGAATACAACTGATCGAGATCACAGAGGTATAGAGTATTATACTACTTCCGTAGCGACCCCTTCCCAGTCCAAAAGAATAGTGCCCGCAACGGTAGTACCATACCCTAGTAGTCAATCTTATAGGTATTATCGAGGGTAAAAGTATTATAGACCCATAGACCAGCACGTATTCGGTGGCCTATGTGGCTATAATGTATGTCTGCAAGGGTTGTGATACAATTATATATAGATTCTCGGTTGGGCAAGATAGCTTCGGGCTACCAACTCCCCAAGAGCTTAAGGCAAGGGTGGCGAGTAGATGCCCCAAGTGTGGGAGAGAGCTAAGTGTGCCAAGTGTAGATAGTGTGATCATTCTGAAGAGAGGCGAGGCTAGGAGGATTCTCTCTACAGCTCATTAACTATATCTAATAATATTCTTATGTCTTTGTGATATTAAATAGAGGACAAGCCTCACCCTTCAGGGCGAGGAGGGTTGTCATAAGGCTTGGAAACAATCTTTCTACATGTTGTTTAGTGGACTCTGAGTGCGTGAGGAGAGCTGCGCTCCCATAGCCCGCCTAGAGCTGTGCCGTGATGAACCCGGGGAGACTACTAGCGAACAAAAAAGAATATCAATAGCCGTTCTCGGGTGGACAGCGTTGAAAAACTATATATTATGATCTGCCATGGAATTATAAGGAGGGAGGCTTATTATAGACAAACGGATCTGCTGGGGTGACGCGCTATAAGCTTGAGAGGGGAATATGTTGTGGAGATGGTGAATGTTAGGAAGAGCTATGGGAGAAGAGAGGTTTTGAAGGGTATCAGCTTGAGGGTATCTCCTGGAGAGATATTCTGCTTAGTCGGTCCTAATGGGGCTGGCAAGACTACTACGCTTAGGATAATGGCTACCCTGTCCAAGCCCAGCTCTGGCTATATCAAGATCCTTGGAGTGGATGTATCTAAGGCAAGGGATCTATCGGATCTGAGGAGGAGGATAAACTACCTGCCTGAAGAAGCCGATGTATATTCCAGACTAAATGGGATCGAGTACTTAACCTTCTTCGCGGAGCTCTATGGACTTGATGTTGAAAGGGCTCTAGAGATAGGTGTAAAGATCTCTGGCTTATCTCAACAAGATCTGAGGAGGAGGGCTGGAACATATAGCAAGGGTATGAGGAGAAGGTTACTAATAGCCAGAACCTTAATGACAGAACCAGTGCTAGCTATACTGGACGAGCCAACCTCTGGGCTGGATATATTCTCCTCTATCCAGGTGAGAGAGGCCATTAAGGAGTATACAAAGACACGAGGATCTTCGATCGTTCTCTCGAGCCATAATATGTTCGAGGTCGAATATCTGTGCGACAGGGTAGCTCTAATAAATAACGGGTTACTTGTTGGTGAAGGAAGCATCGAGGATATAAAAAGAATAACCGGGGCCAAAAATCTGGAGGAATCATTTGCAAAACTTGTTATGCAAGACAGGGACCAGTATGCCTACTAACTGTAATCCAAGCCTCTAGAAACTGTTTTGGGTTTCATAAAAGTTTATATGGGTTGGTATATAGTCTTTTTATGGAGCGATTTTGCTGAAGATCCTTGAGCTTGTGAGATCATACTCTGTCCCTATCAGGGATGACAGGGTTAGGGGACTGAACATGGTATGTTAAGGCTCTACAGAAGGCTATAGATATAATCTGGGATAATATCGAGTGGAGATACCGCTTCCCAGAGCTCGTTAGAAGGGGTGGAAAGCTGGTCACTAATATGGGTTTGAAGATGCATGTCCCAATAATTCCGAGGGACAGGGCTTTCAAGAAAAGGCTTAGAGAAGAGCTTATGAAGGATAATCCCTACGCAGCACACTGGGTAGATGCTGTTATCAGAACAGCTTATTCGATCATGGAATCCTGGAGGAAGAGATATCTAAGGGGGAGGGCTAGGAAGGTAAAGCCGAGGATTAGGAGGAGATTCGCTAGGTGTAAGACCACGCTTATGAAGATAGATTACCAGGCTAAGAGCATAAGGATAACTCTAAAACCAGGGGAATATCCCTCAATATCCTGGAAATCAACATGGTTCGAGCACAGAGTTAGAGATTGGATTGTTGGTGAGGCTATAATCTTTGACGATAGAGTGGTTATCCCCTTCAAAAGCTCTGAGGAGATCTATGTTAGAAGGGTTATTGGATGGGATAGCAACTAGCT
>JAVVGE010000028.1:0-21997 GCA_032249255.1 Desulfurococcales archaeon
CATCCCACTATGTTCACGGAGTATGCCAGGATGCTGTTGAAAGGGTATCCTCTCTTAGAAGGAACAAGGCTAGTCAATACTCTAGAGAGATCTTCGATGAGCTTGTTAAGCATCTAGGTCTAGGGAAAAGGGATCTTAGGGGTAGGAGGATCAGGAGATATCTCTGGAAGAGATCTTGGGAGATCGCTCGGTATCAGGTAGATCTTGAGATGATGGAGGGCAAACTAGTGCCTAGGATCAATAGTGTTAGCCTGTGGCTAGTTGATGATCATGTGAAAACCGGCAAACCCTACGAAGATCAATATAAATGGTGTTGAGAACATTTTCTTCACAAGCTTTGCCATTCATACCCATAGGGGTTGGGTGCACATAGATCTGGAGCCTTCTAAGGAGTTTCTACAAGCTGCTAGCAAGAGGCTTTAAGCCGACATCCCACGCAAAGATCAAGCTTGATAGAAAGAATAGGGGAGTGCTTTTCCACCTATCCCTAGAGAAGGAGGTCGAGATCTACAGGCCTGGGAATATTAAGCCTGTCGATGTTAATGAGAATTCTGTGACAACCCTCTACGAGGCATTCGCAATAATCCTCGAAACAGACCTTGCCAGGACAACCCTGGGCTATAGCTATAGGAAGGAGAGTATCCAGAGGAGAAATGGATCCGATAGCAGAGAGACTAGGAAGGCTATGAAAAAGCTTAGAGAAGGAAAAAAGAAAAAGGACCATAGAATGAAGACAGCAAACATGATAGTAAGGGACGCCCTGAGGATGAGAGGAGTAATAGTTATTGAGAGGATCTCAGGGGATGATATAAGGGTTATGATCGCTAGGTATAGGAATAAGCAGTTGAAGCACAGGATATATCAGAGTGCTTTGAAGGGTGAGCTCAATACAATAATAGATAAGGCTAGGGAGTACGGAGTGCCGGTGCTTATGGTGGATCCTAGGAATGCATCTAAGATCTGCCCGATACACAAGGCAGTTATAGAATATGGAGAAGATAGGATAGGGATCTGTAGCAAAGGAGGCGAGAGATGGCATAGGGAGGTAGTAGCCTTGATCAATATCTATCTTAAGACCCTCGAAGCCTTGTATGAGGGCTCTGCCCAGAAGGGCTTCGGTGTTTCAACCCTAGATGGGAGCCCCATGCCGCTGGGCTCAACAGCCACCCATGAACCCATAGAGATCCCAAGATCTCTATGGGGGAAGTGGAAGTCCCTCGATGACCATAGGGATGTAATAACATCCCTGTGGATCAAGAAGCAAGGCAATCCAAAACAAAAGAATATCAGCGATAATCAATGATCATCGGGGGACAAGCGGTATAAATGGCTATTAAGGGATAAATAGAAGCAGCTATAGAGCTGGTCTAGATATAGCAAAAATAGGCATCTATTTTCTAGTCTTTAAGAGATCGTTCAACATGTTTTTGAAGGCGTAGTGTAGTATGCCCCCATGCTTTAAATACTCTATCTCAGCCTTTGTTTCTACCCTGGCGATCAGCTTAACACTTGTTGTGGGGCTGTCGGGTCTCTTGATCACGAGATTCACTGTTCCCCTTGGGACCAGGTTTCTAAGGCCGACTATATCGAATAGCTCGTCTCCCCTGAGCCCCAGGGTATCTGCGTTAACACCGCTTGGGAATTGGAGAGGCAATATTCCCATTCCCACTAGGTTAGCCCTGTGGATCCTCTCGAAGCTCTCAGCAATAACAGCCCTAACGCCAAGGAGTCTGGGGGCCCTTGCAGCCCAATCTCTCGAGCTTCCAAGCCCGTACTCCTTACCAGCTATTATGAGTAGCGGTACACTCTCCCTCATATATCTCATAGCAGCGTCGAAGACCGTCATGACTTCTCCCGAGGGATAGTGTACTGTATAGCCTCCCACCATATCCTTAACCATCTTATTCTTCACACCCTTGCTAGCGAAGGCCCCTCTCATCATAACCTCGTGATTACCTCTTCTAGCTCCGTAGGTGTTGAAGTCCCTGGGCTGGATACCTAGTTGCTGTAGATATTTTCCTGCAGGGCTGCCAGGATCTATTCTTCCCGCAGGTGATATATGATCGGTGCTTATCGAGTCTCCGAGTATTAGGAGGGGCCTCGCGTCGAGTATATCTTCCAGCACTGGTTCCCTGCTGGGGTCGAAGTCGTCTAGGAATGGGGGTCTCTTTATATAGGTGCTCTTCGGATCCCACTCATATAGGGCTCCTCTAGGCGCTTCAAGCCTCTTCCAAGCCTCTGGAGCGTCCTCATATATTCTCGAGTATCTCTCGATGAACATCTCAGGCTTTATAAATTGCTCTAAAATTTCTCTGATCTTCTCTCTCTTGGGCCATAGATCCCTTAGATATACCGGTCCTCTAGGCCCTATCGCGATAAGCTCTTTCGAGAGGTCTTTGTTCACAGTTCCGGCAAGGGCATAGATCACTACAAGCATTGGCGACATTAGATAGCTAGCCCTCACATCCGGGTGAACCCTTCCCTCGAAATTCCTATTGCCCGAGAGCACAGCGACACCCATGATCCCGTCCTTTACCAGGGCACTTGATATAGCTTCGGGGAGCGGGCCTGAGTTCCCTATGCACGTTGTGCATCCATAGCCCACTATGCTGAAGCCCAGCTTTTCTAGATATTCTAGGAGTCCTGACTTTGCTAGGTACTCCGTGACTACTCTAGATCCTGGGGCCATGCTCGGCTTAACATGCTTCGGGATCGATAGCCCAAGCTCCACAGCCCTCTTGGCTATCAGACCAGCTCCTATCATAACCTCAGGATTGCTGGTGTTTGTACAGCTCGTTATAGCCGCGATCACGACATCACCGTCTCTGATAGTGATCTCATCCCCATCCAGCCTAACCCTCTTCTCCATAAAGCCGGGCTTCTTCCTCCTCTCCTCAATGAACCTAGCAATGCTTATCGGCACCTCCGAGAGGCTTAGCCTCTGCCACGGGAGTACTGGTCCAGATATGCTGGGCTCGATCGAGCTTAGATCTAGCTCAACCACCTCTGAATACTCAACATGCTCCTCCCAGGCTCTTCCGAAGAGGCCCTGGGCCTCCATATATTTCTTCACCAGAGCCACATGATCCTCAGGCCTCCCAGTGAGCCTCAGATAATTCAGCGTCTCGTCATCTACTGGGAAGAGGGCTGTTGTGGATCCATATTCAGGCGCCATATTACTGATCGTAGCTCTATCAGGCACACTCAGCGCCGAGAGACCCTCGCCAAAGAACTCCACAAACTTACCCACGACGTTCCTCTTCCTCAGGAGCTCGGTCACGGTTAGAACGATATCCGTTGCTGTGACACCCTCCCTCGGCTTGCCATATAGGTGTACACCAACTACCTCGGGTAGAGGTATTATTACTGGCTGCCCTAGCATCGCCGCCTCTGCCTCTACACCCCCGACACCCCAGCCCAACACGCCTATGCCGTTAACCATAGGGGTGTGGGAATCTGTTCCTATCACTGTATCGAAGTATGCCACATAGCTACCCTGGATCTCCTCAGCTATTACTACCTTTGATAGATACTCTAGATTAACCTGGTGTATGATCCCGATCCCTGGTGGGAAGACCCTGAAGTTCTTAAAGGCGTTTCCAGCCCATTTGAAGAGCCTATACCTCTCAGAGTTTCTAGCAAACTCAAGCTCTATGTTTTTCTTAAGGGCATCAGGCGATCCCCAATAATCAACCTGGACAGAGTGATCTATGATGAGATCTACAGGGACCCTTGGATTCACCTCCATAGGATCTATCCCCAGCTTAGCAACATACTCCCTCATAACAGCTAGATCCAGAATGAGAGATACCCCAGTAAAGTCCTGAGTAATAACCCTGGCAACCTTGAACGAGATCTCACCCCTAGGAGCCCTAGGATCCCACTTAACGAGGTTCTCGATATCTTCATCGCCTATGGTCTTGCCGTCATAGTTCCTCAACATAGATTCAAGTATTATTCTGAGACTGATAGGTAGCCTAGATACATCGACACCCTCCTTCTCGAGCGTAGGAAGATTGTAATATATATATTTCCTACCCCCAGCCTCAATCACAGACCTGATCCGATCCCCTAAAAAATTTTCTCTAGCCATTCAACCTCTACCGAGTTATAAAGAATAAGGAGCTATATAAATCCATTAAAGCCAGCCTATGATATTAAAGCTCAGCAAACCTCGCCTTTCAAGGCAGAGTAGGGCTCTCACAGCTTTAGAGCATTAGGCTTTTAAACTTCTAGCCATGACGTGTCTTCCTCAGTAGGTGGGCTGTATTCTTTTTCATGGTAATGGGAATGCTTTTATATTCGTTTGTTCTCCAGCTTAAGCTTACCGATCCATAATTGTATTGATGATGAGGCGATAATCTCTGCTAGACCTTGGTGTGGAGATACCTCGGGATGCGATGACTTTTGGAGCACCCGAGACCGAAGCCCTGCATGAGGGCCCTGCCCAGAAGGGCTCCGGGGTTTCAAGCATAGATGGGAGCCCGGTGCCACTGGGCTCAACAGCCACCTATGAAACCACAGGGGTATCCAAAACCCTGTGGGGGAGGTGGAAGTCCCCCGATGCCACAGGGCTAAAAACCCTGTGGATCAAGAAGCAAAGCAACACCAAACAAAAGAATATCAGTGATAATCAACAACCATTGGGGGACAAGCAGGTGGAATGCTAGATCCGTTTCCCTATTGCACTAAAGATATACCTGGGAGCCCTCTATATGAGATCTATACTAGTCTCTATAAAGATAAGAAATCAAATTAAGTATATGGATTGGGGGTATGCTTGTCCCTTATAGAAGCATATGCTCTCACTAAAATATATAGGGGAGGTGTTAGGGCTCTTGACAATCTGGATCTATATTATGAGAGGTTAGGCTCTGCGGTGATTTTCATAGGTTCTAATGGTGCTGGCAAGACAACTCTTTTCAGGATTCTGTCTGGACAGTTGCTCCCTACCAGTGGTGTGGCCAGGGTTCTGGGGCTAGATGTTGTTAGGGATTTCAGGGCTCTTGCTCGGAGGATCGCATATCTTCCTCAGGATATCAGGCCCCCTCTATATAATCTCACGCCGGAGGACTATGTAGTTACATACCTCCTCATGAGGGGATATTCATATGGTGATGCTAGGAGGAGGGCTGGAGAGATCCTAGATCTCATGGAGCTTAAGAGCGTGGCAAGATCCCCGGTGTCGGGGCTTTCCGGAGGCATGGCTAAGAGGGCTATGCTGGCTATGGTTCTCTCGGCCGAGGATGCTGAGGTTTTCTTCCTCGACGAGCCTCTTCCAGGGCTGGATATAAGGTCTAGGATGATCTTCTGGGGCTTTGTGAGGGATTCTTGTAGGGAGAAGCGATCCTTCCTAATATCCTCCCACTACCTAGAGGAGGTGCCCTTAATAGCTGATCACGTGGTGGTTATTAGCAGGGGCTCTAAGGTCGTTGAAGGCCCTCCCCACGAGCTTATTAGAAGGGTAGTTGGGGGGTATAGAAGCAAGGTTGTTATAAAGGGTGTTAACAGTAAGATGCTAGATCGCTTGAGGATGATGATAGATCCTTCTTCAAAGATCGTCGGCGTGGGAGATACAGCAGTTATATATGAATCATCTCCTGGCAGTGCTTTAGATGCAGCGTTAGAGCTCGGTCTCAAAGCCGAGGTGGCTCCTCTAGGGCTTGATGACGTGATCCTCGTGCTGGGGGTGGGATAATGCCCTACAAGCGGTTTTCACAGGGGTTGAGACCTCTAATAGCTATCCTCTACCTCAATCTCCTCGCATATATAGTGAGATCGCTTATGTCTATTATATTCACATTCACCAGGATGATGATATTTGTGCTTCTATTAACAATAATAGGGGGCCCCAGCTATTTAGGGCAAGCCACTATAGGTGCTCTGATAGCGCTGGCCTTCGGGGCAGGGTTCTCCCAGTTCTCCGTCGATCTCAATGCTCTGAGACTCACAGGATATAAATATATCCTCGTATCCTCACCCGTAGGTTCCATGTCCTACGCGTTTGGCACCGCGATCGGCATGAGCCTCCTATCATCTATAAACATCCTTATATTCTTCATAATATGGCTTGTTTTCTACAAGCCTACAGCGCTAGCTGCATCGCTATTAGTTGTAATCCTACTAGCAATATGGGCTATAGGGGTGATGCTTGGCTTCACAATATCCACGATCGTCAGAACCCCCCATATGCTATTCAACATAACAGACACGCTATACGCAGTTCTGATCTATGCTATGCCCGTGTACTATTCATTAGAAGTCCTCCCAGAAGCTATAAGACCCCTCACATATATATCCCCCGCCACACATGCATCCATACTAGCCAGAGAGATCTCTATGAAGGGCTCCATATATTCCACCTCAAACACTATATTCCTGGCTGTATACATAGCTATATTCACCATAATCTCCACCAAGTGGGCAAGGTGGAGAGATATATAGAAAAGGGGAAGGAAAGAGCCATAGGCATGGGAAGATCTCATTACGAGAAATATATCATTCTAACGATCGATAATGCCAGCTATGACCTTCTTAGTTAAAAGGGCAGACTTTTGGATCTAGATTATTATCTTAATATAGTTATAGTTATGATGTTTCTGCTATGCTATGTAAAAATTTTCCCAGTACCCTAATCCTGCTTCGAGCTTTGCAAAGAGTTTAAAGTATATTAAGCTCAATAAAACATAAACCTAAGATTGTGGGGGCTTCTTTTTCAGCTTCAAAACAAAAACAGGGATCATCCCGGAATCAACCGGGAAAGAGTGGAGAAAAAGATCCGAGGAGATCAAAAAGATCATATGATCAAAGATCAAAAATAGATCCACATGTAAAAAGATCCCGAGAGATCATCCCGGAAGATCCCGGGATAGGCATGATCAAAAACTTTAAGGTATATAAGCATATCGCCCATCAACTATGTTGCTCAGAGAACCTATTCTGAGTACCCGGTGGAGCTGTATATAAGCATATCGCCCATCAACCACAAGGATCAATACGAAGATCAAAGCTTAAATACCCAGAAAACCATAACGATATTCGAGGGCTGGCAAAAAAGGACAAAGCCCCCAAATGATCTACTATAGAATTGAAAAATAGAATTGAAAATATGTTATTCTCTTATACGGGTAGAGGTGATCTACTATAGAACTGAATGTTGATCTAGAATATATAGGCTACTTTACTGCTATCATTATGTTAGTAATAACATCTTATGTCGATGTGAGGACTAGAGAGATAGATCCTAGAATATGGCTACCCTTTCTGGTAGTCGGTTTGGTTCTCTCTATATATAGATTCTCGCTGGATCCGGCTGGTTTTGTTGTGTATCTCGGGCTCAGCATGGTTCCGCCTTTAGTGCTTCTTAGTATGAGTTTCGTTGGTATGATGGGGCTTGCAGATCCTATAGCTATGGCGTTAGTGTCTCTCCTGGTTCCCAGGCCTTTCGTAGGGTCTATTCTACCCCCGTCCATGGTTATACTTGTGATATCATCGATATTAATAACAGTCTTTCTCGTAATACCGATAGTGGTGCTAAATCTAAGAAATATCAGGGAAATCTGGAGGATCTGTGGCAGCACGTCCCAAACATTCTTAGTATATGCCACAGCTTTTCCAATAACTGCTGAGAAGTTCATACGAACAAAGTTTCTGTACCCCCTGATCTACCCCGCACTCAGGGAAGGATCTTTATCGTGGACGTGCAGAGGATCTTTCAACATAGACGAAGACCCCGGAACATATAGAAGATCTGTCAAAGAGCTCATGGAAAAAGGACTATTAACAGGGAAAGAGAGGATCTACGTCACATGGGGCGTACCATTCATAGTCTTCCTCCTACTCGGAGCTCTCACATACCCAGTAGCCGGACCCCTAATCGAGACGGCCATGGGAACGCTGATCAGAGTATTCCTCAGAATGCCTTACAACTGAAAGCCCTCTCCTTCAGGGAGGAAATGAGTAGTAAAGCTTATTAGCTTTTGTATTCTAGTCTTTTTGAAGGTTCTATGGCTTCTGGCAGTGGGGGGTTGCTAACCCTCTCGATCGGGATGATGGATAGTCCCGAGCCTGGGGCAATAGAGCTCCTCAGGAGATACAATACAGCCCTAAACTATGCCATGAACAGAATATTGAGATATTGAGTCTGGATCTGAGGAGTTTAGTTATATATTGATGAGGTTCATAACGCTCTGAATAGAGATCTGAGAGACTGGTTCAGGTTTCTATCTAGGTTCGCTATTGACTGCTATAGAGATGCACTTGCAAATGCCAATGCTTGGAGGAATAATCCTAAGGGGGTAGGAGGCCTAGAATAAAGAAGTAAGCATATTGCTACACCTGGGGCAAATCTATAGGGTCAAAGAAGGCTACGTGGAGATCATAGGCGGGATAAAGTTGAGGATAATAGGCTAGATAAGAGGTACGATGGCTATAAGAACGATGAGGCTTTTCTATAGAAGGGGAGATGATCCTGTGGATATCTATGAAGGCGCCTAAGCCAGAGCCTTATCAGCCTAATGATGTAATAGCTGTTAATGTTAAAGGAGGAAGATAGTCTATGGAGATCGCGTGATCAATGAGGAGAGGGACACTAAGATTAATATGGCTCATAGATAGAAGAAACTAAAGATCACACAGAAAAGGTAGAAGAGCTAGCGAAAAACCTTGGGGTGATCTACAATAGAATTGAAAAGGCTCTGACAATCAAATGCTATATCTGTGGATGCCACTGACCTCTCCCCTCCTTCAGGTCGCCATCTTGATCGTCATTCCTTTCAGGCGGTTCATTGTTCCCCCATCTATTTGGGCTTATATCTGTCATTTGGAGGGCAGTGGGGGTGGCCAGAGCCTCCCCCATCTAAAAACAATATAGCTGGAAAGCTAATAAGCATTAAAAAGCGAGGCTTTCAGAAGTAAATCCTTAAACAAGAGAGAATCAATAGGCTGTTTGTTAGGTATTTATTCGTTTATGGTTTATAGTTTTTGGGTGTATTGTTTGTCTTCGCTGACTGCTGATCAGATTGTCGATCTTTTTGAGAGGGATCTGAGGGCTAGGAAGAGGCTTGCAGAGCTCATTGTCATGGAGCCTGATATAAGGCTGGCTATCATAAACGCTGTCCTGAGGGAAGTAGCTACTAAAGACGATATCAAGGCCCTTGAAGGCGATATTAAAGAGCTTGAGGGCAGGATCCAGGAGCTATCCAACATGGTTTCGGAGCTGAGGGGTGCCTATAAAGAGCTTAGCAAGAGGATAGACTTTTCAACTAAGGTAACTCTAGTACTAGCAGGATCTGTGCTGATAGTGCTCATAACAGAGATACTATCCAGGATCCTGTTACCAAGATAGCTTTCTAACCTCCAATGTTTCTCAGCAGATAGAAGGTTCTCTGTGTCGATAGCGCTTCAATGCTAGCTGTTCGAACTCTATTAATAGGAACTAGGTTATTACAAGGCAGTAATAGATTAAATACCTCTAGTTGCTTATAAATACTTGATGTGTGCATGGAGGAGCGTTATCTCAGTTAGGGAATTTGCCGGGTTCTCGGTGTTTCAAGGGGGGTTAGGAGGCTTATTGGGATTGCTAGGGGAGGGGCATGCTATCGCTAAACAGATTACTGGTTTTAATATCCTGGATCCTTGTATTTGGTATATGTGTGGGTGATCTATTTCTTGGAGAAGCTTTTCAAGGTTCTTCGTAGAACTGCTGTGCTTGATTACTATGCTAACAAGCCCTCTAGAGAAGCCCTAGGGGAGATCGTAGAACCGCTAAAAGCTATGATTGAGGAGACGGTTGAGTATGCACTAGAGCATAAAGCCTCTCAGGAGACGCTGCACATGGTTTTCTATGAGAGGTATAGGGATCAGTATCCTTGGATGCCAACGAGAGTTATTAAGGGTACCTATAGAGATGCCGCTAGGAGGGCTAAAGCCTTTAGAGAGCTTTTGAAGAAAGGTAGAGCTTACACAGGAAGGCCGGAGGTTAGGAGGGTCAAGATAGTATACTCGGATAACCAGGATTGAGGGCTCTAGAATGGGAGCATAAGGATCAGAACCCATAGGCCTTATATCGACCACAGTTCCCCCCATAATTATTTTCGAGGAGCATAAGGATCAGAACCCATAGGGGCTGATAGAGCTGAAGTATAGGAATAACAGGCAGTTGCATAGATACCTCTACAGCGACTGGAGACTATCGAGCGAGCTAAAGCTAGAATCTTCGAGATCACCTACGATCCCAAGAACGTTGTCACTCTAGATGTTAATGAGAATAATGCTACGATAACAGCATTTTTAGGGGTGGCGTGTTAGTTGAGGCTATCAGGGTTGAGCCTAGCCTTGGAAAATTGTTATAACTTATTCAGTTAGGAGGAGAGGATCTCGAGGCGAAGATCTACTAGTGAGAGGGATGTTAGGAGGAAATTGATGAAGCTTAGAGAAAGCAATAGGAAGCGGGATATACTCTATAAGGTTGCAAGCCTCGTAGAGGATCTTGCTAGGGAGAACAAAACTGTAGTAGTTATAGGTGATATCGGTGGTGATGATAAGGAGAGGATGGAGAGGGTTAAGGGTAGGAGGCTTAGGCACAGGATTATCGGTGAAGTGTATCCAAGCTGATAAAGCTTCTCGAAGATAGACCTATACACGTTGTAAGGGTATCTGAGAAGGGGTCCTCGAGCGTGGATCCATTCTCGAGAAAGAGGATCGATGGATACAGCCCCCTAGTGATCTGCACCGCGATGAAGGGGAATAACGATAGATACAAAGTGATAAAGATAGTGCTGAGGATTGCATATGTCGATAGCAGGGTTGTTAAAAGAGTCGTCGTTGGGGCTATAAACATCGGCTTGAAGTATTTATACTTAGGTGGGAGGCCCGTGGCGTTGGGCTCGACGGGGCCCATGAGGTGTGGGTGAAGCCAATGATCCCGAGCCTAGGTGCAACCCGCTAACGGAGATAAAACTATTCACAGATATCATCAAATACCGTTAGCGAGGAAACGCTTATAACCCTCTATCCATAGCTATTTTTAGATTATGCGATACCCCGATGTGCTTGATATGTGGAGTCTCTCGGGATGCTATGATGCTTAGAGATCTCGAGGCCGAGGTTTTAGATGTGGGGCTCTGCTCCAATAGAGCTTAGGGATCCAAGGGTAGATGAGAGCCCCTTTCCGCTGGGCTTAACAGCCTCCAATGAGCTTATAGGGATATCTAAATCTCTGTGGGGGAGAAAACACATCAATCCTGGTATAAGAAGAAATCGGCAATTATCAACAAGCATCAAGGTAAAAGCGGTAAAACAATGAACACGATCTATCAGGAAACAGCTGAGTACTAGTGATATATCAATATATTATAAAATATTTAGTATTTCCACCTAACTGGATGTATGTTTTAGTGATATACATTCTGCATCTCTAGGTCATTATAAAGCTTAAATATCCAAAAATTATATTTATATGGGTTTGTTGTGAGAGAGGTAAGCCTCATGATCCGCTATGGAATTGAAAAGTTATGGAATTGAAAGATGGGATTAGAAAAAATGAAGAGCCACGTGGATAGGATGATCCGCTATGGAATTGAAAAGTTCTATACGCCAAAGTCTATAGCAGAGTTGATAGTGAGATGGTGTATTAGAACCCCTGGTGATAGGGTTTTCGATCCGGGCTGTGGCTCGGGGATATTCCTTCTAGAGGCTTATAGGAGGTTGGCTGAGTTTAGGCTGGGGAAGCCTTTTAGCCATATTGGGCGAGTGCCTGAGGAGGTTCACAGGCAGATACTGGAGCAGCTCTATGGTGTTGATATAGACGAGTTCTCTGCGCGGCTTGCTGCTATTAACCTTGCCGATATGGGCGTCGGGGTTTCTGGTGTGAGGGCTAATGTCTTTGTGGTGGATTACTTCACTATAATACCTGGTTGTAGGCTATCGGCGTTGCAAGCCTCCTCAGTGCTGGATAACAATGGATATGTTGAGATCGTGTTCAAAGACTTCGATGCTGTGGTGGGTAACCCGCCATATACCAGGTGGACTGAGATACCTGCTAGCACGCGTGAAAAAATACTGGAGTTATATTCGGATGTCTTGAGGGCCTATGGCCTATATAGGTTTATAACAGGTGGAGCTATACCGGGCATATATATTCCCTGGATAATGCATTCCGGGGATTTCCTTAGGGATGGCGGTAGACTTGGCATGATTATAAGCGACTCTTGGCTTCAGGCCGAGTATGGCGTGGGATTCCTGAAATATCTAGTTGATAACTTTAAGGTGGACGCAATAATAGATATATCGCCCAGGGTTTTCGAAGCACCTTTGATAGGCACGTGCATAGTTCTCCTAGAGAAGTGCTCAGATGCTAGCAGGAGAGCTTCTAATACTACTGTGTTGATGCACATAGATGCTGGAAAAGCCCTCAACGTAGATGAGGTGCTTAAAGCTATTGAGGGGGCTAAGAGGGAGGAGAGAGTCGCGGTCGAGGGGTATTCTGTTAAGACAATTAGACAGTCTGACCTGTGTAGTATAGGCTTTAAACCGATAATGCTCTTCTTCGATATAGAGGGCGTCCTACGAGCTTTAGAATCAACAGGGAGGGTCTCGAGGCTTGACGAGATCTTTCAGCCGAGCGAGGGTAACACGGCTTGGTCTGTCTATGCCTCTATAAGGGGTAAGGGAGCGGGAGTCGGTGGGGAGGAGTTCTACTACCTCACTGAGGATAGGGTTAGAGGCTATAACCTGGGCAAATATATAGATATATATTTAAAACCCCTCATCTCATCCCCCGAGAGGCTGAAATACTTCACATTCACAGAGCATGACTGGGCTAGAGAGAGGGAGTACATGCTTGTGGCTAACGCGCCCCATGATCTGCTTCCACGAGAGCTGAGGGAATATATCAGGCTTGGGGAGGTAAACATACTTCTCACTAAGGGAAGGAATAGGGGTAGGCCTGTTTCAAGCTCCTCTGTAGCTAGGATTAGGAAGAACCTCGGGAAGATCGAAATCCTAGACCGCGTCATAGCTTTCCACGGTTGGTACGACCTCGGAGGCGTTATAGAAGCGCCGATATATGCTGCCTATGGCACTAGATACTGGGTTAGATTTGTTCTAGCAAAGTATCGGTGCGCTCTAGACCACAGAATCCTGACCCTGATACCTAGACAGCGGATCAGGCTCGATGAAACAGAGCTCAAAGCCCTCTTAGCATATCTAAACTCCTCATTCACACAAATCCAGGCCGAGGCCATGGGCCGAACAGCTGGAGGAGTAGCACTACTAGAACTCGACGTGAAGCCACTAAGCAGGTTCCTAATACTAGATGTCAGGAAACTACCTAGAGAGGATATTAAGAGGCTTGCACACCTATTTGATAAGCTCGAGACCGAAGCTAGGAGGCTTAGAGGTGCCGACACCGCTGAGAACATTCTCGGCTCAGAGCTTACAAGGGAACTTACAGGTAGAACCAATGCTAAACCTGATATCAAGGGGCTCTTCAACACAGTTATAAAAGAGATAGACTACGAAGTTGCAAGAATACTCGGACTTGGTCATATAGTTGAATCCATTAGAGAACTGGTCATAGCAATGGCCAGGAGGAGGTTATCAAGAGCGCTTAATGCCAGGAGAAGATCACTGCTAAGAGAACACAGGATTAAGCCCAGAGAGACTAGGAGGAGACCGTCATAGAACTGATGGTGGGTTTAAATACAGCAGGGGAAGTCTCGTTCTTTAGGGCCGTGTGCTTGTCTTTTAAGTTCTCTAGGGAAATATCTATTGCGTGATGATGCGTTTGGTTTTGAGGGCTTGTGGATCGGGCATGTTGGGAAGCGAAGCAATATATGCAATAATGATCCCGAATGGAATTGGGAGAAAGCCAGCGGTTCGATCCTCAGGCCCGATGATAGAGAAGAAAAGAAGATCTACTATAGAATTGAAAATAGAATTGAAAAGTAGAAAGGGATAGAGATCAGCATGATCTACTATATAGCTGAATGAGGGCATAGGCATCATGTTAGGATGATCTACATGGAATCGTAGAATACGTGGAGCCTTAAATAATCTATTTATAGAACTAACTATAGAAATAAATATATGTCTCGGAAATAAGATGATCTTGGAGACTGGATGAAATTCCCCATAGACCCTGGTGATCGAAAGCCCTTGGGGAAATCGGGGGAGACGGTCCCGGCTATAGGTGTTGGGACTTGGAGGGTTAATGATTATTCGAGGGCTGAGAGTGCCCTTATAAGGGCTGTTGAGCTTGGGATGAATATGATAGATACTGCTGAGATGTATGCGAATGGAGAGGCTGAGAGGCTGGTTGGGAGGGTTATAAGGGCTGTTGGGAGAGAGAATGTGTTTGTTATAACTAAGATACTTCCGGATAGGTTCTCGGATCAGTCTAAGGTGCTGAGGGCTCTTGAAGCAAGTCTGAGGAGGCTTGATACGTCCTATGTAGATCTGGTTCTGATCCACTGGCCCAGGGCTGGAGTGCCTATTGAGAAGCAGATCCAGTATCTAGAGGCGACGGTTGAGGCTGGGATGGCTAGGTATATAGGTGTCAGCAATTTCGGGCTTGAAAACGTTTTCAGGGCTTTGAGAGCTACTAAGAAGCACGAGATAGTCGCTAACCAGGTTAAGTACAGCGTTATTGATAAGCATGTTGAGAGGGATCTACTAGAATTCTCTATAAAGAACGGTATATTGATACAGGCATACACACCCCTAGAATGGGGCGGGGTTGCGAGAAACGATGTAGTGGTTAGAATAGCTAGTAAATATGGGAAGACACCTGTGCAGGTAGCGCTTAACTACCTGATCTCGAAGCCGATGGTAGCTGCTATACCGAAGTCCGAGAGGGTTGAGAGGATAGAAGAGTTTAGAGGGGCTATGGGGTGGAGGCTGGGTAGTGAGGATATAGAGGCTCTGGAGAATATATAGCTATGTTAGACTAGCAGCCTTATCTTGAGACCCCTTATCTTAGTGCTCTCATATACCTCGCCATATAGCTCAACACATGTGCTGGGCTTAACACATTCTATAGACCCCGCCGCTCTGAGAAGCCCCCCGGGGTGGGGCATAACCCCTCTCTCTAGATGCTCGGAGAAGGCTATCCTGAGCATCTCGCCATCGCTTCCCCATAGTAGTGAGGATGATGAGAGGAGGGATTTTCCTCCCCACCTTACTCTGATCCTTGTATCGAGCTCTGATAAAAGATCTATGAGCTCTTGGGGCACGTTGAACAATATTTCGAAAGAGATCCTGAAAGCCCATCTGAGGTTGCGATCATCTTCGGCACCGGCCATATTCATAGCACCACCTTATAGCCTTTCTCAGCTAGCCTCTTAGCTATAGCTTGTCCAGCCTCTCTGTTTGGGATCTCTATCAGTAGATCCACTATAGCCCTTCCAGGAGGTATCTCTCTACCCCCTCTCCTATGAATGATCTCAACTATGTTTCCCCTATACTCGTAGATCACTTCCAGAACCCTCTTGAGCTCTCCAGGCGCGTCTAGAAGCTCTATAGATAGCTCGACCATCCTGCCCTCCGCTGTCAAACCCCTCACTATGACTTTATATAGATCTGTTAGATCCATGTTCCCCCCACTTACCACTATAACACATCTCTTACCCCTAGCATCAACCTTCCCCTCCAAAAGCGCGGCTAGCCCAACAGCTCCTGCACCCTCAGCAACCACCTTATTCCTCTGCATTAAGAGATACACAGCCCTGGCGATCGAATCCTCTGAAACAGTCACTATCTCATCAACATATTTACCCACCAGCTCAAACGTTATGTCGCCAGGTCTCTTAGCGAGCAGCCCATCAGCTAGGGAGGGCTTCACCTCAACATCAACGATTCTACCAGCTCTAAGGGACTCAACGAATTTCGGGGCCGCCTCAGGCTCAACACCGATCACCCTCACCTTCTTACCAGCTTCTTTAAGCACTGAGGCTATGCCGGAGATGAGGCCTCCCCCACCCACTGGAACAAGGATCAGATCGAATTCCTCCAGCTGTTCCATAAGCTCTATAGCTATCGTTCCCTGCCCAGCTATCACATCCAGATCGTTGAAGGCATGCACAAGGGGAAAGCCGCTCTCCTCAGAATATTTAATAGCCTCTTGATAGGCCTCATCGAAGAACCTCCCCCTGAGAATAACCCTTGCACCGTACCCCTTTGTAGCCTCTATCTTCGCTATGGATGCGGTTTCAGGCATAAATATCGTTGCATTCACTCCATAGATAGAGGCTGCATATGCAACACCCTGGGCATGGTTTCCTGACGAGGCTGCAACAATCTCCCTAACCCCTTGCGAGACCAGCCTCCCGATCTTGTGAAGAGCTCCCCTAGCCTTAAATGACCCGGATTTCTGGAGGTTCTCATACTTTAGATAGATCTCCCCGCCAAACATTCTAGAGAATGTAGTGCTCCTATCCACAGGTGTTCTATGTATATAACCACTGATCATCTTGATAGCATCCAAAGATCTTTTATATATCGAGAAACCTCTCACCACGAACCCCTATAGATATTGGGTATAATGTTTTTATCTTAGTATTATGTCTCCTGCTAGAGAAAAATCCCAATGATCCTCAACAGCCTCCCCAGAACGAAGAAGAAGCCACGGCCATGATTATATATGGGCCAAGCTAACCAGAATAGTTAGGAAAATGAGTAATTTTGTAACAATAACACATAATGGTGTGAAGAAAATAACTTTTGTCGGGGGGTAATACCTGGGGCTAGGTAATAGAAATCTGCTCTTCAGGGCGGGGAAGGGGTTATGGAGAATAGGGCTATCCTAGTCTTGGGTAGTGATCTTGCAGCATATTCCCTAGTAAGGGGCTTGTGTCTAGATGGCGTCAAGGGTATTCTTGCTGTTGATTCCCATATAGAACCTGGAGGTTATCTTGGGACCCAGCATGGCGTGGGGTTTAGATATGAGAAGCTTCCTCTTCTAATATCTGAGGCTTCATCGAGGGTTTTTGAGGAGCATGGTTTTCAGATGGTGTGTAAAGATGTAAGGGTAGGGGTTGCTAAGCTGGGTGATCATGTTTCAAAGGCGCTTTGCTGGAAGAGGCTCGATACCAGGCCATGGTGGTACCCGGATTTTGGGGGTAGGCTGTGCTATCCTAGGGGGGGTTGGGGCCGTGTTATTAGATCTATCTTATCGAGCACCTGCTCCGAGTATACTTATTACCTTCCTAGGAGGGTTGATGTTGATAGAAGAATCGCTGTTCTCAGGAATGGCAGGGTTATAAAGTACAGAGTCTTGATCTCTTCCCTCCCACTACCGCTTTTACTAGAGTCTCTATACATAGGCGAGGGGGATAAGAGAATCCAGGAATTGATCAAGAACCTGAACCTGGATTGGGTGGATATGCTTAATATATCCCTGGGTATAAGGGGTAGCCCGCCTGAGTATGATATCATAACACATGGTACCATGGCCTCTAGAACCCATACGTTTTATATATGGTCTAATATAGATCCCCTATCGTCTCCACCAGGGCATTATCTAGTTGAAATGCTTATGAGCTATTGCCGGGATCACCCACCTCCAACGGATCATGCATCGAGAGCCTTTGCAGAGGCTAGGTGGGCTAAGCTAGTTACTTCGAGGGAATCTATAGCATCAGAGAGGATCTATACAATACCATATATCCAGCCCATCGCGGCGAATAGAGCCCTTCTAACTGAGATATCAGAGTACCTAGGATCTAAAGGAATATATATAATAGGTGTCGGAGGATCTTGGGAAAACATGCCTCCTGAGAAACAACTAGAACGAGGTTCCTCACTATCAAGCAGGATCCTTAAAGATGTATGACTCCTCCCCGCCCTGAAGGACGGGTTTCTATGCTGGGGTCTCGGGTGTTAGTCCCCTGGCGAGGGATTAATGGCCTGACACCGTTATGAGTTACCAAATAGCTCTCTATCTTCCTCGATATCCTTATCCTGCGTCCCAGCCTTCTCGCTATGTTTACCGCAGCATTTACACCTGCGTTTATCTTCTTCCCAGCCTTCTTGCAGATATATAGCCCTCTATATATCCTCCTCTATACCATACTCCCTGAATACATCTACAATCCACAGTACTATCTTCCTATACCTCCATATATTAGTGTTATACTTGTTGCCATTCTCTTGGCTTAACATGATTGGGTATCCTATGTATAGCTTTCTAACACTTCTATCATAGAGCTCATCAGCTAGAAACTTAATAGCTATTATGTAGAGACGCCTTAGCCTCACATCCCTCTCATACATAGCCTCCAAATACTTCTCATGTTGGTATATCCTTATTAGTTGCCTAATCTCCTTAGCATGTCTCTTATAAATCAATAAATAGATATCTCTTTTCCACCAGTAGTACTTAGACTTAATAGATCCATGTTAATGAGTAAAGCAGATCCATATGTGATTACCATAGCGAATAGGTTATTAAGCCCATATCTAATGAGTGTGTCTTTTGTTTAATATCGTAGGCTGTTACAAGATTACAGATAAATTTAAATATCTATTGTTACTTATAAATACTTGATGTGTGATGTGGAGGAAGCTTATAAGCCTTTAACCCTTAGCCATATGTGCAGGGCCCTTAGGAAGCAATGATCTTTGGAGCTCCCGAGACTCCGGATGGGAGCCCCATGGCATTGGGCTTGACAAAGACCTATGATGCTCGGGCGAGGGAGATGAACCGAGCCTAGGCCCAACATCGCCAGCGGAAATATGGCTATTAACAGAGACGATCAAGCATGGTTAGCGGGGAGTCTCTTGTTATATTATCAAGATGTTACGATGGATAACATGTATGTGCACAGCTCATTTCACCTCAGGCTATTCTTTGTGGGCATGGCTACCGGGGTTTTGGCTCTTCTAGGTAGAGGGTCTACGCACTATTCTTCAAGGATAGGTTTTCTTTTTGTGCTTATAATCTCTCAGGCTATATAGTGTTATAGTGGGGCTTCTACTATGAGCGAGGAGACGGCTTTTATAGTGAGGATCGCAAACACGGATCTTCCTGGCTCTCTTTCGGTGCCCTTAGCCCTATCTAAGATCAAGGGGATCGGCTATAATACTGCTATGGCGATATGTAAGTCGCTGGGCATAGATCCTAGGTCAAAGCTTGGGAGGCTTGATCAGAAGAGCATATCCAGGCTTGAGGAGGCTGTGAAGGATCTTACCGCCCTGGGCTTCCCCCCATGGATGCTAAATAGAAGGAAGGATATGGAGACTGGCAGAGATCTGCATCTAATCGGTAGCGATCTATTGTTCGCTGTGAGAGAGGATATTGAGAGGATGAAGAGGACTAAGAGCTGGAAGGGTTTGAGGCACGCCCTCGGTCTCAAGGTTAGGGGACAGAGAACTGTTACCACAGGTAGGACTGGGATAACCGTTGGTGTGAGGAAGAAGAAGGAGCAACAGCAGCAGAAGAAATAGGTGGCGATCTATGGGCGATCCCAAGAAACCTAGGAAGAAGTGGGAGAGGCCTGGGCATCCTTGGATCAGGGCTAGGCTTGAAGAGGAGATGAGGCTTATGGGTGAGTACGGGCTTAGAAGTAAGAGGGAGCTTTGGAGGGCACAGACCCTTCTGAGAAGGATCAGGGCTAGGGCTAGATCTCTCCTAGCCCTCCCACCCGATGTGAGGGCCAAGGAAGAGGAGGCGCTAGTTAATAAACTATATAGGATGGGGCTTTTAAAGAGCACCACCGCGTCTCTAGACGATATACTGAGCATATCTATAGGCGATGTGCTCGAGAGGAGGCTCCAGACAATCGTGTTTAGAAAGGGATTTGCAAAGACTATCCATATGGCTAGGCAGATGATAGTGCATGGACACATAGCGATAGCTGGGAGAAGAGTTACATCGCCTGGGCACCTGGTATCGAGAGAAGAGGAGGAGTTGATAGGTCTGTACAAGGGTATAGCAGCCCAGAGCTAGGGTGGTTAGTATTGTCTCTATCCTCGAGAGAGCTTAGATGGGGCATAGCCCATATATATGCCTCATTTAACAACACCCATGTCCATATAACAGATCTCTCTGGGGCAGAGACTATAGCCAAGGGCTCTGGAGGAGTTGTTGTTAAGGCTGATAGGGAGAAGCCCTCTCCATATGCAGCCATGATGGTGGCTTATAAGGTTGCCCAAGAAGCTATGGAGAAGGGGTTCACAGCGATCCATATAAAGGTTAGGGCGACGGGGGGACATGGTCCAAAAACGCCTGGCCCAGGTGCGCAGCCAGCAATAAGGGCTCTCGCAAGAGCGGGCTTTGTGATAGGTAGGATAGAGGATGTGACCCCGATACCCCACGACACGACCAGGAGACCTGGAGGTAGGCGCGGTAGGAGGGTCTAGAGATTGGATATAGAGAGTAGAAGCAGGTCTAGAGCTTCTCTAGAGATCCTTAGGAGGGATGATATATCGATCGAGCTCCTGGTTAAGGGCATACCCCTCCCAGTGCTGAACGCTATTAGAAGGATAATGCAGCTCGAGGTTCCGACTGCTGCTGTTGAGGATGTTATATTCTATGAGAACAGCACTCCTATATATGATGAGATCATAGCTCAGAGACTCGCCATGCTTCCCATAGCCTCCGAGGTAGCCCTCAAGAAGCTAAAGCCCCCTGAAGAGTGTTCCAAATGCTTCGAAGAAGCCTCAGGAGAGGCTCCTGAGGAGCTCTCCAAGATCTGTGAGGGGTGTTTCACAATAGTCAGCTTCCAGGGAGAGGCTTCGTCAGAGCCTGTGTATGTATATGCTCGGGATCTCAAGACCGATGACCCAGATATAAGACCCGCATATCCCGAGATACCTGTAACAGTTATCGGGCCTGGACAGAGGCTATCCTTCGATGCTAGGATAAGGATTGGCAGGGGTGTTGAGCATATAAAGTGGAGCCCTGTCACAGTTACTGGGACTAGGTATGTGGCTAACATATCTACAAAACCTGTTTCCGGTGAGAAGGCTAGAGAGGCTGAGTCATGCGTCGAAATGTGTCCTGTAAAGATCTTGAGCTTTAATAAGGAGGAAAGCAGGATAGAGGTTAGTGATATATATAAGTGCACTCTGTGCATGCAATGTGTTAAGAGATGTCCCCCGGGATCGATAGATGTGAGGCCCAGAGAAGATGAGTATATATTATTTGGCGAGTCAGCCGGGCAGCTTGGCGTGAAAACCATCTTAACCATGGCTATAGATATCCTTATAAGCAAGCTAGATCACCTAATATCTCAGGTAAGTTCTATGAGGGGTGGATAGGGTGAGGAGAACAGGCCCTACGAACTATGTACTCAGAGTAACTATAGACGAGCTGAGGAGAGCTGCCTCTAGGAATAGGGCTCCCATATGGAGATATGTTGCTGAGATCCTCTCTAAGAGCTCTAGATCTAGGGTTGCTGTGAATCTATCCAAGATATCTAGGTACGCATCTGAGGGAGATGTTGTAGTGATCCCAGGAAAAGTGCTCGGCGGTGGAATGCTCAGCAAGAGAGTAACCATCGCAGCGGCCCACTTCTCTAGGGCTGCTATCGAGAAGATAGAGAGGTCTGGGTGTAGGCATATGTATATATTAGATCTAATAAAGGAGAATCCCAGAGGTAGCAATGTGAAGGTGATAACATGACATCTATAAAGGATATCTTGGAGGAGATATCGAAGATAGCCAGTCAGAGAGGATCTGTTGTCATAGACGCCCAGGACACGGTATTGGGCAGGATGTGCACAGTTATAGCGAAGCTCCTGCTAAAGGGTTACAGAGTGTATGTTATTAATGCCGAAAAAGCTGTTGTTTCTGGTGAGAGGAGAAGAGTTATAGAGGGGTATAAGCTCTTCCTAGAGGTTAGAACACATAGAAACCCTTATAAGAGGGGAATTAGGAGGCCGAGAAGCCCTGTGAATATTGTTAAGAGAACTGTTAGGGGGATGCTGCCCAAAGAGAATACCAAGGGCTTCGAGGCCTTGAGAAGGCTGAGGGTCTATATAGGTGTTCCAGAGGAGC
>JAVVGE010000029.1:0-21771 GCA_032249255.1 Desulfurococcales archaeon
AGACCCAGAAGCATATCCGCTTGTCCCCCGATGGTTGTTGATTATCGCTGATATTAATTTGTTTGGTGTTGCTTTGCTTCTCGATCCACAGGTTTTGATCCTGTGGCATCGGGGGGCTTCCACCTCCCCCACAGAGACCTAGTGATCTCTATGGGCTCATGGGCGGCTGTTGAGCCCAGCGGCACAATGCTCCCATCTAGGGCTAGGCTTAAGAACCCGAAGCCCTTCTGGGCATAGCCCTCATGCAGGGCTTCGGTCTCGGGTGCTCCAAAGGTCATCGCTTCCCGAGGTCTCTGCACACCAAGATCTAGCAGAGATATCACCTCATCATCAAAATAGATAGAGATTTGGTGCTTAAGCTTAAGCCCAGACAACAAGCGAATATAAAAGCACTCCCACTACCATGAAAAAGGATACAGCCCAGCCCAATGATCAAAATAGAACTAATAACCCCCACCGGAGGGGGTAACGCCCGAGACCCCAGCAAAAAGATCTTATATAGAATTGAAAGAGGATAAGGTTTAGTATTAGATAGCTTTATTGCTTTAATAGAGAGGATATGAGGGTAGCGACCTCAGTAGGTGTTTTAGCAACCCTTATTCCAGACGCTTCTAGAGCCCTTATCTTGCTCTCGGCGTCTCCTCTGCCCATGGTTATGATGGCTCCCGCGTGGCCCATTCTCTTTCCCGGAGGAGCTGTTCTGCCAGCTATATATGCCACGATAGGCTTTGCCGTACCCTTCTCCTTAATATGCTGCGCTAGTCTCTCTTCAGCGTCCCCTCCTATCTCTCCAATAACAACTATTGCCTTTGTCTCGGCATCTCTATTAAACATATTAACGACCTCTATGAAATCGAGCCCAACTACTGGGTCTCCCCCTATACCAACCACGGTGCTCTGCCCGAGCCCAGCTTTTGATAGTGCCTCTGAGATCTCATATGTTAGGGTCCCGCTTCTAGATACGATCCCTATTCCCCCGGGTGTAAAGGATCTCTCAGGCATTATGCCAACCTTAACCCTTTCTCCGGGAGAGATCACCCCGGGGCAGTTGGGACCAACAACTATAGCCCCTTTTGATCTCGCATATGAGATCATTCTGATCCCCTCATGAACCGGGATCCCTTCTGTAATAACCACAATAGTTTTTATATCGGCATCCAGGGCCTCATAGAAGGCATCTGGAGCAAAAGGTGCTGGGACGAAAAGCACTGATGCATTGATCTCCGGGTGTCTTCTAACCGCCTCCTCAACAGTATTATATACTGGGACACCATGCACGCTAGATCCACCCTTGCCGGGCGTTACTCCTGCAACCACCCTGGTTCCATATTCAATCATCTTCTGTGTATGATAACTACCCTCTCTCCCCGTTATCCCTTGCACGAGAAGCGCTGTCCCTCTATTAACTATAATGGCCATCTAGCCCACCCTCTAATTCTACCTTCAATTTTATAATAGATCATCTTTCCTGCCCAATTGATCATTGGGTAGGGGATCCCTTTGCAATACATTGATCCCCGAACCCTCAAAACATTCCACAGAGACTCATCACCTCTGCATCTATAACCTAGGAGCTTATAAATATCCACTTAAAGAGCGATCTGCCTTATTTAATGCAATGCTATGAAGTCTACCAAAATATAAAGGGTTCGGGCTTCATAGGGCTTGGTATCTTTGATCAAGCCCTCTTCCCTCGGCTTCAAAGCCTCAGGATCCCTTTCATCGGGATCCATATCACTGGGCTCCGCCCGCTCAGGGTACCCCAACCCACAGATCCACCTTCATCGTAGTCTCCAGTTCATTGCTGTGGGAAAACCCCATACCCTGGTTCCCCCCTAGATATCTTCTTCTAATGTTTATCAATACCACCTTATGCTTACTCATCTTTAGATTGCATCTGGGGCATTCTCTAGATGTGTTCCTTGGATCCACATGAGCTGTAAAGCTACCTCTGATATTCTTCTATGTATGCCTCTCCATGGTGTTCTAACATCCCTCTCCTCCTAACCTTCTTAGCCCTTCTCCTACTAACGAGATCCTCCTTATCAAGATCCTCGAAAACATGGACAGTGTTTGGTAATAGTCTCTAAGACCTGCTGCTAGCTTTTTCACAAAATCCTCTCCCTAGACACATACCTCTCATAGAGATCCCTCTTACCCCTACTCTGTGCAATAGCCTTCTCCTCATACACGATTTTTATGCTCTGATGAAGCCTGAGATCGACGCAGATAAAGCCTATGGACTGCTCATAGCCATCTAGGGATAGCTCGTTGCTATCCCAGCCGATAACCCTCATAACCTCGATCTTCTCAGAGCTTTTAAACTGTATTATTACATGTCATCCTTGATTATAGCCTCACTAACACCCCATCCCCTAACCCTTTTCTCAAACCACGTCGATCTCCACGATACATAGAGATATTCTCCTTGCCTAAGAGTTATACTAATGGTTTTTAATTAATGGTCTATCTTCATAAGCTCGTCCCTAAGGCGTTTCTTAAAAGCCCTATCCTTCGGTATTATTGGGATACGCATCTTCAAACCCATATTAGTGACCAGCTTTCCACCCCCTTCTAACAAGCTCTGGAAAGCGGTATCTCTGCTTCATATTATCCCAGATCATATCTATAGCCTTCTGGAGAGTCTTAATATACCATGTTATAAGCTCCGAGGCCCTCTTATCACTAATAGGCACGCTATATGCCCTCACAAGCTCAAGGATCCTCAATAAGTCTCTTTGCACCCTCAACCACCTTCTCATGATCTCAGCATCGCATCCCCCTATGTCCTTGAATATGTCTACAATCCAGAGAGCTCTCTCTGTATTATATGGGGTCTCTTTGCCTGAGGACCTTTGGATTAGTTATCATCCCGCCTTTTTATTCCTGTAGCTAGGCTCGAGGTATATGATCTACTATATGGTTGAAAAGATGTTTCCGAAAGATCTAGTATTCCTAGTATATTTAGCAGCCGCTGATACTTATATCCAGCCCAAGCTAGGCCGTAGAGGGCGGCGCCTTCGGCAGCCCTTTTAACTTCTCCTCCGTAGTAGCTTCTAAGGATCTCTATCTCTAGTCCATATTCAATTGATAGATCATCTATGAGTGTTTTAACGGCTCCTCTTCCTGATACATAGATCTTTATATCGCTCAGAACCTTAGAGCCTCTCCCCTTTATTATGGACATAGAGAGCATAGCGATGGTCTTAGCTAGATCATCTAGATACCTCTCATAGCCTTCAGGGCATTTGTTCCTTATAACCTCTATATCAGTCTCTCCACATACGTCTCTAAGCCCTCCCCTAAATAGATCTCTCTTATAGATCCTCCTTCCAAGAAGGACAGCCACCTCGCCGTCCCAGCCGCCACTTGATAAGATCCCGATGGGGAATAGTGTCCCGCCTACGCCGTCCACGATCTTGCCGTCCTTAATAGCTATGCCGGATGTGAAAGCTCCGAGCTCAAGGACTATGAAGCTGCTTTTCGAAAGCACTTCAGGATCCCCATTGCTATGAATTACAGATGCTAGGAATGCTATAGCAACCTTGTCAGCAGTCCCGAGGTCAAATCTATTTATTTTCCTACTTATAGGTACGCTAGCTAAGTTTATGACACCCGGGATCCCTATGACAGGGATGACCAGTCTATCTAGGCGTCTTAGGAAGTATGATATATATCTTAGCTCAGCAATGCCGGGATCGTTTTCAGGGGTCATCAGAGCAGAGAGCCTCTCCTCAACACTTAGCCTTCTAAGATCTGTTGGGGGCAAGCCGTAGCCCGATGGAGCAACCACCAGATCCGGCTTATGGATCTCTATATATCTAAAAAGCTCTTCAGGCTCTTGGCTTAGAATGTGCGAAGGGATTTCTCGATAGCTCTCAAGGATGTCGTCAGATACAACTATAACTGCTGTAGATATAGTGCCAGGATCTATTGCTAGGACTCTCATACAGTATTCCTCGGGCCATGGAGAACGGGCTACATGTAAATCTTATTCTCTATCACTGAACCCAGCTCTACAGTTCTTCCGGGCCATATCTTTGATCCCACAATAACGGAGCCCTCGCCTATAACAACATTATTTCCTATCACACTATTAACTATCCTAGCGCCCCTCCCCACATATACATGCCTTCCGAGTATGCTACCCTCTATAGAAGCCTTCTCACCTATTAGGCACCTATCCATAATAATAGATCTAATAACTCTGGAACCTCTCATCACTACTGTGTAATTATCTATTATCGCGTCCCACAGCTCCACCCCCTCTTCCAGATCTATATGCCTACCCAGTAGTATATTTCCTTCAGCTTTGATCAGTTTCTTATCAACCATAGCTATGATCCTCTCGTGAAGAGACCTGGACAGAGGGCTTCTACCCATCATCTTTATACCGCCATATATCCTTGTAACCCTCAGATCCTCCTTAGCAAGGGTTCTCAAGAGGTGAAAAGATGCCTTCATATAGCTCTCCGGAGTCCCTATATCGAACCAATATCCTGTTGTAATATAGCCTCTCACTCTCTCACCCCTAGATAGGATCTCGGGAATCACATGGCTACCGAAATCTGTCTGTCCACCGGCTCTCATACCCCTACCCCTCTCACTCTCGAAGAATTCCCTTATCCATGGACCCACTATATATACCCCAGTATTTATAAGTCTCGAGGACATCTGCTCCGGCGTCTTAGGCTTTTCGATAAAGCCTCTTATCATCCTATTCTGGTCTATGACTGCTACTCCGAACCTCCTTATATCTTCCGAAGGGTCTAGCTCTTTAAGGACTATAGTCATAATGGCCTCAGATGATTTATGAGTCTCCCAGAGATCATATAGATCTATATTGAATATGATATCGCCTTGAACCACCAACACAGGTTCCTTTATATCATAATAATCCATCAAAATCTTAACAGACTCCGCATTACCGCTAGTGGTAAAGTTAGGCTGATATCTAACCCTTATAGAATCTGCTTGAAGCCCTAGAAGCGATGCTATCCTCTCTCCTCCTCCTAGGTAGTCATGGATCTGCGTATAGTTATAATATCCACTCACACCTATATAGAACTCCTTAATCCCCTGAGATGCGAGAGATACCAAGATATGTTCAATCAGAGGCCTATTGAGAAACCTGATCATAGCCTTAGAGGTATCAACGGTGAGAGGATATAACCTAGTCCCGAGCCCACCTAAGGGTATTACCGCCTTTTTAAGCAAACCCCCTATATATATATTCGTTTCAAAAATTATATTTTAAGATATCTATACACATCCACACTCTAAAGGGGTTTCTATATTGAGGTCTCGGGCTTTCTCTCTATGCAGAGGTTATTAATTCTTATAAGTTAGGAGTAAACTTCAAGGATTCCAGAGGATGCATGGACACATCACCAATGCTTCTGGGTAAATTGCCAGGACCTGTATCATCAAAACAATAGCCGGGACCAGTTGCTGCTAACCCATACATGTAAAGAGAATATATACGTAGACTTAAGAGGAAAGATTTAACCTTCGAGTTAATGTTGAGCTCTGATAGATCGCTGCCGTAGTGAAACCACTTTGAGTTTCATATATGCTTATAAGGGCTTATAATTGTTGATAATGTCTCTTTTATATGGAGTGGGGTTTCTTCACATATCGATTTCCCATCCCTTTCTCTCAGCAATTCTATATTAAGCCTTAAAAATATATATGAGACTAGGAACAGTAATGAGTCTTATCACTCTATTAGAAGCGAGGCTTAATAGCGCATAAACACTATGACAGCTTCATTAAGTAAAAGGTTATATTTATAGATGTGCTAATATTAGGGGGAGGTCTTGGTAATCGCATCAATAGATAGTGCTATTAAAGTGGGGGGAAATAAGTGGGATGCATATATAAGCCTAGCTATTGGAAATAAGAGATATAAGATCTATATACCAATGTTGCCTAAGAAACCAATTAGCGTTTCGGTAGATGTTAAAGAGCAAAGCGGAAAAATATTTCTAAGACTCATCAGCAGCGATGGGGGAATATGCACCTGTGAACTCGACATCCACACCTTGGATATCTCAAAGTGTTATAACATTTCATGTACAGCCGGCGCGACATGGATAGCTAACGAAGAGATCCTTAGATCCCATATAAAATGACTTCCTCTCCCCTGCCTGAAGGAATCCTGCCCTTCAAGGCAGTCCATTGGTTTAGGGCCACACCCGCTGGGATGCGCTCATGGGCTGGGTCTTCGGCCCATTACCCCTATCCCTAGCCAGCCCGAGCCCCTGATCGGCTGGCTCATCGGGACTCAGGGTTATGGCTGGCTTAGGGGCAAAAATGTGGATTGTTATTATTTTATTTGGACAGCATCTGAGAGTAGCCCTCTAAGACACCTCCAAACTATACCCTAGAGCATCGCAGCTTATGAATCTTAATCCTCATCCCCGCCCTAGAGAGCGAGGCTTTTAGTTGTGATATAGCTAAAAGCGCTCTAATGGACTATTAAGAATCCGAGGGTTTGAGTGGTATGGGTTCTTTATAGAAGATCTATTATTTGATGATCTCTCTGTTACATCTTGAGCATAGCTGAAAGGCTAGGTCTTAGTCATAGTCTGCTCTTGAATACCCTGGAGAGGAGCCCAGAGCTGGAGTTCCTGTTTCTGAAGACTGTGTCTCATGGATTCCGGATAGGGATTTCACTCTCTTAACAATTTCTCTAGCCTTTTCTGGGTTCCTTTCCAAGATTGTTCCTAGTACTATTGCATCAGCACCAGCCTTGAGGATTTCTAGAGCCGCTTCGGTTTCCCTGATCCCCCCACCAGCTATTATATATAGATTTGTGGATCTTCTAACTGATCTCACAACATCTGGGCTAACAGGTTTAGAAGCTCCTGACCCGCCTTCTAGATAGATAAATCTCATTCCCAGAAGCTCTGCAGCCATAGCATATGCTGACGCTATCTCAGGCACCTCTTCCGGTATGGGTCTTGCCCACCCTATATGACTCACAGCTGTGTTACTTCCCATGAGAACATACGCTGTCGGAAGAGCCTCTAAACCATACCTCTTCACTATTGGAGCCCCTATCACCTGAGCACCTATTATGTAATAGGGATCAGCGCTGTTTAGAAGAGACATAAAGAGGATGGCATCAGCCTTTGATGATATACCATTTACATTACCTGGGAAGAGTATTATAGGAAGCCCAGTATCTCTAAGTATAGATACAGCTCTATCCACCTCGGCTTCAGACACCCCTAAGCTCCCTCCAACAAGTATTGCATCGATATCCCACCCTCTTATGAGACCCGGTATATCTTTTATACCGTTCTTAACATGCTTAGAAGGGTCTGGATCCACTAGTATGAATACCGCCTTCTCGCCCCTCCTAGCCTTGGATCTTAGGTATTCCTCCACTATACCCCTCCAGCTCCTTTCTTCCCTCATTAGCAACACCTGCAATACGCTAAAAGTTATTCGGACACATTACCCCTCTCCTCTGTTTCCTCCCCAGCTTCTTCTTTCTCCTCAAACCATACTTCAGCAGTTCCTGAGAAATACCCATCTATGAATCTACCATACACATCTACGGGTTGTGCTAATAGAGGTATATCTTTGACTACTGATCTAAGTCTACACCTTGGATTAGAACACGCAATATATGCTATCCTTTTATCATCCTTCTCTTCAATCTTAACAGATATAGATATAGAACCACATTCAGGGCATTGAAATGTTTTCGGAGGTCTCCTCTTGGTCCAATGAATGGTCTTAAACGCTTTCCTTTTCTTCCTCCTTCCCATACAATACACCTAGAATTTCTATCTCTCAGAGACTATATAGCATTATAGCATTGATAATGACACCCTCTCCACCCCGAAGAGCGGGTTTCGAACCTCTGGGTCTCGGGTGCTAGCCCCCCGGCGAGGGATTACAGCTTTACACCGTTATACGGTTACCAAGTAGCTCTCTATCTTCCTCTTTATCCTTATCCTGTGTCCCAGTCTTCTTGCATATATATAGCCCTCTATATATTCTTCCGTTCTCATGTGTTATTCCACATATAGAGCACTCCTTACTAGTGTGATCCTCTGGGACTATCTTAACCTCTATGCCATACTTTATGATATGAATATATCCACGATCCAAAGAACTATCTTCCTAAACCACCATGTATTAGCATTATACTCATTACCATTATCCTGTGAAAGCATATATGGATAGCCTATGTATAATGCCTCTGTTATATAGCTCATCAGCTAGAAACCTGGTCGCTATTATGTAGAGATGCCTGAGCCTCTCATCCCTCTTATACATTGCTTTAAGGTACTTCCCATGGTATGTAATCCATGTGGAAAACCGGCATTCCTAAGTAGATCCCTTACAGCCCGGTATGTCGAGACCTCCCTCTTCCACCAGTAATACTCAGACTTGATAGATCCGCCCTTAATAAGCAAGGCTGATCCGTCTGTGGTCACTACAGCGAATAGCTTATTCAAACCCATGTCTATAAATGCTTCTTTATCCCCTATGGGATCCCTCTGCCTAATACTCCTAGGGTTTATAATCCTACCCTTTTTACCCCTATAATCAGGCTTAATATAACCCTCTCTTAGACTTAGGTGGTTCCATACCAACCTCTATTGGTACTAGTGTGAACTACCTGCCATTAACATATACTATTTCAAGCCTACCCTGCTTACCCTCCCACCTAATCCTGCCAACATACCTAGTCCTCAAACCGAAGTCCACGAGCACCAAGTAGCCTTCATTCTCATTAATTAGGTAATATCTATCGCTTCTAATGAGTATAAATATCTCCTTCTTACTAGAAAGCCTGTCCTTCTAATAGCCTGGTGGAGAAACCTTCTTGATATACGGAGGTAGCCTACCCCGTTTCCTCAGATCCAGTAGCTCGTAGAACGCTTTCCAAGCCTCATCATTCTTCTGAATAACAGCCTGAGCATTAACACCCAGAACCTCATTGTATTTATATTATATTTATAATAATACTTGCTATTAATCTCATAGTTCTTTCTTTTTGTAAGCCCACCCTCGAAGAATGCTCGTCTCTTCTCATAGCTAAGCTCATTGTATAGCCTAGCACAGGTTAAACTGATACCTATGAGACCCTCATACTCCTCTTAGATGGTAGTAACCTCAGCCAATGGTTCTCCAGTTTCGCTAAGCCTTTCCCCTTTCAATTCTACTTTCAATTCTATAGTAGATCACCCTTAACACCATGGGGCTCCCATCTGAGGAGGGCTCGAGCATCATCGCCCTCCAAGGATATCTATATATCCAGCATATCTGAATATAGCCTCATCATCGAATATGATTAGGGATTTGATGCTTATATGCTTAAACCCAGCATCCCCTCCCATGCACACACCAAGTATTCACAAGTAACTAGAAGCACTTAAATCTATTGCTTGCCTTGTAACAGCCTCGACTTGTCTCTCCAGATCGTTCTTCTGTGTGTTTGAGGAGGCTCTGGCGTATATTGCTACGTGCTTGACCCGTTGAGCACCCTTAAGTAACTTCTCGACCTCGCTATAGGGAATCCTCCACTTACCGTGGACGCTATAAGCAGTAATCCTCCCCTTCTTAATCCACTTAATCACAGTAACCCTTGAAACACCTAAAAGCTTCGCAAGCTCCCTAGTACTAAGATAACGCTCCTCCATGTCGACCCAAGTATTTATAAGTATTTACAGGTATTTAAATACGCCGTCAGTTCTGTAATAGCCTTTCTTCGATCTCCTCTTTGAGTGCTTGAAGGGGGTCGAGGTGCCTATCCACAGGTACAGATCGGGGAATCGTCCTCCCTTGGGTCATCCTTCCAGCATGTTCACTCGCGGAAGGAGACACTCGACCCCTCTGCATACAACACAATGTTTAAAAGCCTAACGCTCTAAAGCTAAGAGAGTCCTACCTCGCCTTGAAAAGCGAGTTTGCCAAGCTTTAATATCGGTCATCCAGTGTTCTTTAAACCAGGTTACTTGTTGATGGGCTTTGAACATGTTTCCTAGACGCTATATAGATCATGGGTATCGTAAGCATATTTATAGAGGCTGCGAGAGTGAACCCCGCTTCCAGCGAGATCATAGATGCTGTTGCTCCAACTATGATAGGCCCGATAGATCCTCCAGCTGTGAGTCCTAGCCCCCATACTATGCTGTTAGCCGTGCTCACATATCTCTGAGGAACTAGATCCGATACATATGATAATAAGAGAGTGAAGGCTTCAAATGCGAATACACCGAATAGGAAGAGCAGTATATAAGATACAATGGTGTATCTATATAGCTCGAGAAATCCATAGATAGATAGCGACCCCATGATAGTTGTTAAGAGCATAGTCCTGTCTCTTCCAAGCTTGTCAGAGAGCATTCCGAGGAAGGGTTGAGATACTATTGAGCCAGCGAGAGCCAGAGAAGTTAAAGCTCCCACCTCAATCCCGTAGGATACCCCTAGCCTCTGGTTTATGAAAGTAGCTAGATATGTTACGACACCCTGAGATAGTATCCCCCTAGCCATCGCGATCGAGGTTAGAATCGCTATCGAAGGCATAGCCTCTTTTGGTATAGCCATAGATACTTCCCCAGTCTCTCGCGACCCGCTCCTAGCTAGGCCCCCTATTAACAGGATTATTATTATAGATGATGCCATAGAGATCAGTGCTAGAGGTATTAACCCGGCGCTAGTTATGCTAAGCAGAATAGTTATTATTAGGGGATAGGTGGTTCTTCCAAGCGCCCCCATAGCACCATTGATCCCCAGTGCAAGGCCCCTTTCAGAGATAAAGTAACTAGATAAGATACTTGCACCAACCGGGTGATAGATGGAGCTGGCAATACCTCCTATGAAGGCCGATACATAGAGTAGGGTTGCTGAGAACCACTCTCCGATATAATATATTGATAACCCGAGCATGAGGATAGCTAGCGACCATAGCGCCATCCCAAAACCCAGTAGCATAGAGGGCCTCTTGACGAGATCTCCAAGTCTGCCCATGAATATGCTGAAAACCGCGGATGTGACGAGATAGGATGACGAAACATATGAGATATCTAGATAGCTATAGCCCCTACTTATGAATATCGGGTATATCGTTGCATATGCTATGCCACAGCCATCATTTATATAATGCGCCAGAGAAGTTAGCGCAAGGATCCTCAACTTCATACTAGGTCCTCTACAATCTCAAATTAAGGGTAAAAAGTAATATTAAGCAATGCTCATCGATCACCTACTTTTCTTAGAAGACAGCAGCTCCTTAGAAGACCTGCGGCCTTATGCCAATCAAGACATAGATCTATGACTCTTCTCCCCACCTTAAAAAGGGTTTCCATGCCGAGCTGTATCCTTTTTCACGATAGCAGGAATGTTTTATATTTATTATTAATTAATGGCTGGAGTAGAAGTTTAGGGGCAAACGAGATCTAGAGATAATGGCTAGGAGAGTGAAAAAGAGCGATGAGAGGTGGATGTGGGTTGACAAGCCAGGAGATAAGATAGTTGTTAGTAGGACAGCTGTTATACCCTCAAAGCAATTATCTAAGAGAGAATTCAGGGCATTAGAAGAGATCGTGAACATATATAGCAAGATGCCTGAGAATGTGCTAACCCCTATGGTCATTGATTGTCACTGGTTTTCTTTTGATTTTATGTTGCTTTACCTCTTGATCCACAGGGTTTCTATGGCATCCCTGTGGTCGTCGAGGGATCTCCACCTCCCCCAAAGAGATCTTGGGATCTCTATGGGCTCGCCGGTGGCTATTGAGCCTAGCAAAAAGGGGCTCCCATCTAGGGATAGGCCTAGAACCACGAAGCTTTTCTAGGCATAAAGGGCTGGCTTAAAACCCCTAGCTAGAAGCTTGTAGAACTCCTTAGAAGGCTCTAGATCGAGGTGCACCCAGCCCCTATGGGTATTAATGGCAACACTTGTGAAGAAAACGTTCTCAACACCATTGATCCTCGGCCTAGTATTCCATCGCTTATCTCAAGGTCTATTTAATGCTGAGCTATTTCCCGGGATTTCCTCCATAGAAGTTTCACAAGTTTCTTATTCTTCAGATCCTTTTCCCCAAGTTTAAGTACTTAACGATCTCTTTGAAGATCTCTTCAACATATTACCTAGCCCTGTTCCTCCTTAGAGAGGAAACCCTTTCAACAGCATCCTGGCATACTCCGTGGACATAGTGGGGTGGGATATTTGGATAGATCTTCCTTAGCTCATGGTACTTCTCACTCCTCAGGAGACGATGATTCTCGGTAATATTCCTAGATGCGTGGCTGTATCCTTTTTCATGGTAGTGGGAGTGCTTTTATATTCGCTTGTTGTCTGGGCTTAAGCTTAAGCACCAAATCTCTATCTATTTTGATGATGAGGTGATATCTCTGCTAGATCTTGGTGTGCAGAGACCTCGGGAAGCGATGACCTTTGGAGCACCCGAGACCGAAGCCCTGCATGAGGGCTATGCCCAGAAGGGCTTCGGGTTCTTAAGCCTAGCCCTAGATGGGAGCATTGTGCCGCTGGGCTCAACAGCCGCCCATGAGCCCATAGAGATCACTAGGTCTCTGTGGGGGAGGTGGAAGCCCCCCGATGCCACAGGATCAAAACCTGTGGATCGAGAAGCAAAGCAACACCAAACAAATTAATATCAGCGATAATCAACAACCATCGGGGGACAAGCGGCTGGTATTAAAAGATACGATACCGAGTCCCACGAAACCTGAACGTGGTATTTTATCTCGATGGTGTGATTTATAGTATATTTATATCCTTAGAGAGATTCTACTATTTGGGGATTTCCTGGTATGAAATTACATGTTGTTGCTATATTATTGATGGCTATGATAGGAGGATCCATGGTTGTTGTAGCAGCACTTGTGGGTAAGACCAACACCAGCGATCTTGGTACACAGGTAACTAGTAGTCGAGATATATATTCGTCGAAGATTTCAGGGACTTCTCAGAGCTATTGGAGAGGTAATTCATCATGGGCTATTGAGAATCTAGGCAATACCCCTTCCCTTTCATATTTATTATTACTGAATTACATAGGTAGAAATGCTAGCTTTGTTTTTAAAGATCTCAATATATCGATATCTAAAGCGATGATCAATGGATCCTTAGTCTCAATAGAGGGAGGAGTTGCATATGTCAAGGCAGATTCTACCATATATAAGATCGCTATTCCACAGAGGCTCTTTAATGGGGAGAGGGTTCTCTATCTTGATGAAGCTCTTTTACTTAGATATTTAAATAAGGATGATATACTCTCGATAAGAGCTCTAAACATCACAATATCCTCGCTAAGAAGTGGTGGGATAGCTGATTTCTACATAGCTATCGAGATACTGGATATGACAACGGGCAAATCCCTCACAATAGCGCTTCCTATTAATATCAAATAATTAGATCACAAGACCCCCAGCACTTTTTGAAAAAACTTATTACTTCATCATTAAGTTTATAAGCATCTTAGCCATCCTATGTAGGTGGGATGTTGAAGGGAAAATTTGAGGAGATCGATCATAGAAGAGTTTTGGAGCTCTTGAAACAGGGGGGCTTAATAATAGATGTTAGAGAGCAGAAAAGCTATGCTAAGGAGCACATAAAAGGAGCCATAAATATACCAGCCAGCGAGATAGATAAGAAAATATCCGAGATCCCAGCGGATAAGCCTGTCATAGTGTATTGCTCAAGCTACTCATGTACGGCATCGCTAACAGCCGCGAAAAAACTCTCGGAGCTTGGAAGAACCAACGTATATAGATTTGTCGGAGGCCTGCTCGAGTGGAAGACGGCCGGTCTTCCCACAGAATCATCGGGCTAGTTCTTTCTTAAGGAATTTCTATCCCTACATAACTTTTTACCTTCTATGTATTAAACTCTCTAGATAAATCTGAGAGATCCTATGGCAGAGCAATTATATGCTTAAAACCTCTACCTTCTATTTCTGACTTCTAATATATAACTCAGACACCGTTCTATATATCCTCCTCATTATATATAATATTACTATTATCGAGATCGTTATAAATAGCACGTGGCTTTGAAAACCCCCTATATCTATCCTATATTCGGAAACTATTTTGTTAACTAGATATGCTTCTAGAAATACACCGAATATCGCTAGAAGTAAGGCAATATTTATACCAACTATGCTCTCTATATAAGTTCTAGATTCAGATTCTCTCTCCCATCTATTCCTATAAGATCTCCATGCTAGATATGGAATCGAGAAGATGAAAATAAAGCTTGTTATCACCAGCAATATTAAAGCATATTGTGTGAGAGGATTCGGTAGATACTTTAAAAGGGTTATAGAAGCATCTATAATAACTGCCACGAATACCATGAATATGAAAGCATATAGAAATGCAGTTAGTCCGCGGGCTCTTAATGCAATAACATATCTGACCTTGGATAGATACCGCCTGGCAAGATCCTCGACCCTATTTGGGATCAAGAGATATATTCCCTTAATAACAGACTCTTCAAATCTTATAGCTATAGAGGATAATATTGCAGATATCATAACAATATATATTGATAGTAGGAAATACGAAGGGCCGACCAAACCGGATCCGTAAGCCTGTGAAGATATTATGATCCCTAGTTCACTAATAGATAGCATATAAATAGCAGTTCTTATTGATTCGCGTGTTTCGAGGCCCAAGATCCAAAGAGAAGCAGAGAAAGCTACAAACTTTATTATCACAACAATTAACATCACCGCTGTGATAGTGGAGATCAAGAAGTCTTCGCCCCTGAGCTGTGATAGTATACCTCCAAGTGATGAGAAGTATAGAAGGAGTCCTAGCTCTCTAAGCCCTCCGAGCTGTGATATCGCTCTTCCCAGATCTACAGCTCTCGCGAGGGCCAGCCCCGCTACGAATGTGCCTAGTAGTTGGCTCACACCTATTAAACCGAATACTATGTAATAAGCTAGCGCAGCCGAAATTGCTAATATAGGTAACATCTCAACATCGCCTAGCCTTCTGCCAAGTAGTCTAAAGAGGTATGTCCCCGTAATGAATGCAGCTATTGTGAGGAGCCCGACCTTGCCAATAGATATTATAACATCCACAGGGTTTGTTAGATCCTTAGCAGCTACTAGTAAAGCTATACCAGATATAGCGACTGTATCTTCTATCACGCTAGCTGATAGAAGAAGGGATCTGACGTCTTCACTAACTCTGCCCTGAATAGCTTTATACAGTATGCCTGTGGAAGTGTTAAGAGCTATTAGAAAGAGCACAATATGCTCTATGGTGCTTAGCTTAAAGGCAATGGAGATAAGGCCTGTTAAAATATATATCAGCGACATCGATATCAGCTCTATTATTAATGCCTGTCTAAAGGATCCAAGTGCTTTCTTTCCCCCTATCTCCGCACCGATCTCGAAGCCGAGCAGGATTAGCCCTAGCTGAGCTATAATGGGAGAGACCTCTATCGGCATTCCAGCTAAGGATCCTACGAGGCCTCCGAGAATGTAGCCAACTACTGTGCTGAAGCCTATTTTCTTAAGGATCATCGCGAAGGCTCCTGAGACCGATATTACGATCAATAGCGATGTTAGCGGATCGGCCATCCCAGCTATACACCTAATCTAATAGACCTAAGGAGAGATATTAACCATTATTATATTCTCTGCATATAAAGTGGGACTACCCATCTCCATAGTTTTTTATACTGGATATGGTATTTGTAGTGGTGGCCTTAGATGGCTAGGATAACTTGGTATGGGCATGCAGCATTCCTGGTAGAGGTTTCTCAGAAGAAGATTTTGATAGATCCATGGATCTCCAATCCACTATCTCCTGTAAGTGTTGATAAGGTTCCTAACCCTGACTATATAGTATTAACACACGATCACGGGGATCATGTCGGGGACGCGGTTAAAATCCTGAGGAGAAGCGGGAATACGAAGCTAGTTGCTATATATGAGCTAGCAGATCATGTGGCATCCGAGGCAGGGGCTAGAGAGAGAGCTATTGGTGCAAATATAGGGGGTCCTATAGCCCTTGAGGGCATCACCATATATCTAACACCTGCAATGCACAGCTCTTCGAAGGGATCCCCGACGGGCGTTGTTATACAGAGCAGCGAGGGTAGCATATATCACGCGGGAGATACAGGAGTGTTTAGCGACATGGCTCTCATAAGAGAGCTATACAGCCCCAGAATAGCTATGCTCCCAATAGGTGGGCACTTTACAATGGGGGTTAGGGAGGCTGCTAAGGCTGTAGAGCTTCTAGGTATTGAGATAGTTATACCGATGCACTATAACACGTTCCCGCTAATTAAAGCAGATCCTAACGAGCTAGCAGATCTCATACGCAGAAAGGGCCTCAAGACAGAGATTAAGATCATGAGGCCAGGAGAAACAATAACTATATAGAAGAGAGTGTCCATATGCAAGTGCTAACCATAGATGAGTTCTCGAAGGTAGATCTAAGGGTAGGTATAGTTAGGAATGCATCGAGAATAGAGGGCACAGGGCTTCTAAGACTAATAATAGATCTAGGGCCCCTGGGAGAAAGACAGATAATAGCTGGGATCGGTAGGTGGTATGAGCCAGACAAGCTTATCGGAAAAAGAGTCATTGTAGTAGCTAATCTAAAGCCCAAGACAATAAGAGGCTATATAAGCGAGGGAATGATCCTAGCTGCTGGCTGCGAAAAAGACGAGAGACCATTAATACTCACAATAGACGGAGAACCAGACCCCGGAACCAAAGTCTGCTAGGCTGTTATAGAGCTGACAGGTAAGTTTAAATCTTGTAAATACTTGATGTATGCATGGAAGAGCGTTATCTTAGTACTGGGGAGTTTGCTAGGGTTTAGAAGAGGGTTAGGGAAGCTTATTGGGATGGCTAGGAGAGGGGGTACACACTATTACTAAACCTATTACTTGTGTATTAGGTATATGTATAAGGGATCTATGTCTTGGAGAGGCTTTTCAAGGTTCTTCGTAGAGCTGTTGTGCTGGATTGCTATGCTAACAAGCCCACTAGAGAAGCTCTAGAGGAGATCGTAGAACCGCTAGAAGCTATGAGTGAGGAGACGGTTGAGTATGCACTAGAGCATAAAGCCTCTCAGGAGACGCTGCACAAGGTTTTCTACGAGAGGTATAGGGATCAGTATCCTTAGATGCCAACAAGGGTTATTAAGGGATCCTATAGAGATGCTGTTAGAAGGGCCAGGGCTTTAGAGAGGCTAGGAAAAGGGGTAGAGCTTACACAGGGAAGCCAGAGGTTAGGAGGGTCAAGATAGTCTACTCAGATAACCAGGATTGGGGGCTCGAGAATGAGTATAATGCTTAGAACCCATAGGGGATGGATAGAGCTGAGGTATAGGGGTAACAAGCAGTTGCATAGATACCTCTACAGCGGCCAGGATCTTGCCGGCGAGCTAAAGCTAGAATCTTCGAGATCACCTACGATCCCAAGAACGTTGTTTCTCTAGATGTTAATGAGAATAATGTTACGATAGCAGTATTTAGGGACGGCATGTTAGCTGAGGCTATCAGGGTTGAGACAGGCCTTGGAAGGATGGTTATAGCTTATTCAGTTAGGAGAGAGGATCTCGAGGAGAAGATCTACTGTGGAGAGGGATGTTAAGAGGAAATTGAAAAAGCATAGAGAGGGCAATAGGAAGCGGGATATACTCTATAAGGTTGCTAGCCTCGTAGAGGATCTTGCTAGGAAGAACAAAGCTGTAGTAGTGGTAGGAGATATCGGTGGTGATGATAAGGAGAGGATGTCCAGGAATAAGGGTGGGAGGCTTAGGTACAGGATTCATCGGTGGAGTGTATCTAAGCCGAGAAAGCTTCTCGAGAATAGGCCCATACACGTTGTAAGGGTATCTGAGGGGGTCCTCAAGTGCGGATCCATTCTCGATAAAGAGGATCGATGGCTACAGCCCCCTAGCGATCCGCACTGCGGTGAGGGGAGCTAACGGGAGATACAAGGTTATGAAGATAGTGTTGAGGATTGCATATGTTGATGGCAGGGTTGTTGAGAGAGACGTTGTGGGAGCTATAAACATCGGCTTGAAATACCTCTCCTCAGGTGGGAGGCCCGTGGCGTTTGGCTCAACGGGCACCCATGAGGTTCGGGTGAAGCTGGTGAACCCACACAAAGGTGCAACCCCGCTAGCGGAAATACAGGTATTTAGAAAAACCCTCAAGTACCGTTAGCGGGGAAACGCTACATAGACATAGATAGGATTACTGTAGAGCGGCCCTACGAGATAGGGGTCTTAATAGTAAAAGTAGATGACACCCTCCCCGCCCTAAAGGGACGGGGTTTCCTATTGCCTAGTCTCGGATGTAAGGCTCAGTTAGCAACCTGGGCTAGCTCTTTCCTCAGCTTCATAATCCTTATATTGTGTAGAGCGAAGAAGAAGATCACGCTTAAACCGGTTAGGGGGGTGGATAGAGTTGTGATGCCTATATATCCTGTGATATCATATACAGCTCTGAGGATCAGAGATAGGTTAAGGAGAACATAGGGTATGTAGCTTGGCTTCGGGGCCTTCCTAAGACTGATCCCCATATGGCTATACATTAGAACAGCATCTACCCCAAAGATTATATTGAATATGAATCCGAGGGAAATGGCATGTATAAGAAGATCCCTGAGATTCGCCGTGCTCTCCAGAGCCAAGGGAGATGCGAACATAAGAGCGCCTCCTGCTATGAGCCATGAGAAGGCTGTTACTAGGTGTATCGCTGAGTAATTAGCCATGTGCCTGGGCACTATACCCCTGCCAACGCCATGTAATAGACTTCTGAGCAGCCCCGAGCCTAGTAAAGCTGAAACAGCCCCTGCTATTGCAAGTAGTCCTCCTATAGATCTTATGGGGAGGGAAGTATTAAGCGAGAAGAGAAAGATCCCGCTTACGAGGAGGACATAGCCGGTGACCGGGGATCTCCCGGCTGAGGATCTTCCAGCTGATCCTCCGAGAAGAAGCGGTATATCTCGAGACTCCACAGCTATGATAGATGCGGTAGGAAATGCAAGGCTTGCGAGGCTTATTTCATATAGCACGGAGCCAGTAGCATGTCTTGTAAATACCCATGGTAAGATAATAGCTGCCCCGATTCCTGGGCTTGCTGTTAGTAGAAAGTTATAATATGTGGGCTTAAAACCTAGTCGAGAGGGGGTTAAAAAGGTTCTGAACGCGTAGATCGTCACCAGGATCAATATTGACGATGTAATTAAGAGGGATAGATCTAAGTAGCCTGCTATGAGTAAGAGAAAAGATAGCCAGAGAAGGAATAGATATATGAGCCTATATATTGATCCTGCTACTCTACCGCTCCACTCGAATGAAAGGAGAGCAAGGATCTCGAGGGATATTAGGGATAACAGGAAGCCATAGATCATTAGAAACCAGTGAATCCTAAACAGCGGGCTCAGGGCGTCTATAACGCCTAGGCTAACACCTTGATATTGGAGCATCCTCTCAACACCAACGAATCCTCCGAGTATAAGAACAACTAAACCTGTAAACATTATAGGTCTTCCAAACCTAGCCGGGTATAGAGTCTGTGGGGCTGCCAATATCTATTCCCATGATGGTTATGTCGAAAGCACTATAAAACATGTGAACCTAAAAAATTAGGTGCTGTGCTTATTAGTTACAATTAAAGCGATCATTATCAATGAAGACAGAGATTATATAGATTGAATAATATGGTTGCAGGCTTAGAAGTATTGATAAGACCGGGTAGGGCTTTCTAGCAATACATAGAGCCCTAAAGCTGAAGATTTCTCGAAGAGATATCTTCCGTGGATTGAATTACTTCTGAATGCTTATATCTTCTCTTTAATTAGATCACTTGGCGATGTATTTGGAGCCGCTGCATCTGATCCTAGTCATTGTCTTAGTCGAGCTAGCTCTTTATGGAGCTGCTATGGGATTTCCGCAGGTTAAGAGGCTTTTCGATAAGATCGGTCTCGATCCTATTCCCCTAGGTATTCTAATTAAAAGGAGGGGTGCCGCTGATTCTCTAAACATATTCTTGGGATCTAGAAAGGCCAGGATCTTCTTCACATTCGGCATTCCAATAATGATCATCTCCATGATCCTCTTCTACATATATGTATATATAGTTGGCATAGAGTTCGTAGCTGCGTTTCTGAGATCTGTTTCGAGTGGAGGTGAAACCCCCCAACCCCCTGTAGTACCTATCATCCCAGGAATTACGATAACCGGTGAGGACATTATCTATCTACTCATAGCCATCGGAATAAGTGTCACAGCCCACGAGCTCGGACATGCCATATCAGCTAAAGCTGAGAGGATGAGGATTAGGAGTTATGGTGTTGGTCTCATACTCTTCATACCCCTAGCATTTGTTGAGCTCGAGGAAGAGGATCTTCTGAAGAGTGTTAAGATAACTGTCGGCAGGATCCTATCAAGCGGAGTGTTAATGAACATGGTGTTATTCGCAACGTCTATAGGGGCAGTGATGGGTATCATGGCCCTCGCCCCCTTAGCAGGGGCCTCACAGGGTGTTATTATAGAGAATGTTGAGAAGGGCTCTATAGCAGATGCTAATGGGATCAAGCCAGGGCTTTTACTTCTAAATATAAATGGTACACCGATAAGGGGTTTAGGAGATTTCACGCAGTTTAGGCAATACATAGTATCTAATAAAAGCGTCTACCTAGTACTCGAGGGTATCTATCCAGATGGCACTAAATATAGCTCAACGATCTATAAGCCTTCTAACATCACTAGACTAGGCATATATCTTAGCGTAACACCCCTCGCCCTGGGCCTCTCAATGGGCGCCCTAGTGAGTATAGGTGAACAAGGCTATATCAGGCTATACTGGCTAGAAAATCTTATAAGGGCTCTCTTCTGGGGCTCCGTTATAAACATAAGCCTAGCCGTGATAAACGCCGCGCCCCTCTATATAACAGATGGGGGTAAGTTCATAGACATAATATCGCCTAGAAGGCTATCTAGACCTCTGCAGGCCATAACTTCCGCAGGTTTTATACTGATCTTCGCTTTATCCCTCATAAATGTCCTATCCTAGGGTGATTATATGGAGGATAAGGATCTGGCTAAGAATCCACTTGATATAGAGTGCTTCACAAACCCCTCGGAAAACATGCTTGCAGAGATCTATGGTGTAGAGCTAACATGCTTTAAAGATCCGTACCCACCTAGACTTCTACTATACTATTTAAGACTTTCACAGGATCTATTCATAGTATGTAGATCAGAGGATAAGGTAGTGGGCTACGCCATAGGGATTATAGAGAATTTCGGTAAAACTGGACACGTCGTCTCAATATGTGTCCACAGGAATTATAGAGGGAGAGGGATCGGGAGAAGGCTTATGGAGATCCTTGAGAAACTATTCAGAGAAAAAGGAGCTATAGAAACAAGGCTAGAGGTTAGAGTGAGTAACGAAATCGCAATAAGACTATATAGATCCATGGGCTATACCATAGCAGGAGTCTATACTAGATACTATAGTAATGGAGAAGACGCATATATAATGGTTAAAAAACTGTCCCCAGACGATTAGTCTAGCTGTGTCACTTAACTAGAGAGATCAAAGGTCCATCCCCCCGTCCTGAAGAGCAAAGCTTTCAGTCATAACTCACAATAATTCGTCTATCAATATCTATAGTAGATCATCTCCAACGCCAGGGTTCCCATCCAGGGTCTCGGGAGCTCCAAAGTATATTGCTTCTCGAGAGTATCTATATATACACCACACTAGGGTTAGGGTATCACCTAATCATCAAA
>JAVVGE010000030.1:0-21664 GCA_032249255.1 Desulfurococcales archaeon
ATGTGGGGAACTACTCTCACGGATCCCCTGGTTAGCCAGATACCTATGTCTCCTAAGTGGAAGGCTCTCCTAAGATCTACATGGATCTCCTCCCAAGCCTCTCTAACAGCTGTTTCATAGCTACCCTCTCCATACCTTCTAAAGCCTCCTGGAAACGCTATGTGACCTGACCAAGGGTCCCCAGGTCTCTCTACTCTCTCAACCAGCACTATAGATCTGCTCGGCTCCTCATAGATCACAGCTACGGAGGCATCGAAATCCTGGGACCAGCAATCACCCCAGCTAGGGGGGCTTAAGACCTTCTCGAGGAGCTTAGCGATTATAGGGTCCATAGATATCAGCCAAGAGCTTGAAGACCTCCCCCCTGGTCCTTGTGAAGAGCTCTCTAGCCCTCTCGGGTTCTAGGGGTAGGAAGAGCTTTATGTTGATCCCTGCACATCTACCCATGATCCTAGTGCAGATCATGATAGCCCTTAAAACCCCTGTCCCAAGTGTCTCGGAGATCCTTTGAATCGCGTCTAACCCTAGATCTATTGCTTCGAAGACACACTCACCCTTTTCCTCAGCACAGAGGATCGGGGGTAGATCTGTAGATACTATGGAGTATCCATCCTCAGGAACGATTGACGCCCAGTACCCATCCTCAAACTCTATTATAGCGGGCTCCCTAGATATAGACCCTGAGCTCTGTGCCACAGTATGGGCACCTATAGTGGGTTCTCCTAGCACATGCTGTGCAGAACCTCGACCCCTTAGCCTGCCCACATTTTGGGCATACATAGATCGTTGTGTCACCTACTAACAGAGTTGTTGCACATATAGCACATTTATAGCTCCTCCAACCTCCGTGTCCCTTGGCGTTTGCACCGATCATCAGGAGCGGGATTCAGAACCACCGTCTAGTAGAATGCGTCTAGCCTTATAAGCAGATTATATTTGCCTATGAGCAATAGATGTTGGTGGCTATGGTAGCATATATAGAGATTATGGCTGTGAGCGATGTTCACTCGCCTAGATACCTCCCACTATTCATATCCTCCCTCAAATCTCTTCTAAACTACAAACCAGATCTTGTTCTCTTCGGAGGCGATATGATCGATAAAGGGGACGTCGGATCCCTGAAACCCATAGTAGATTTCCTATCATCGAGATTCCCCAGAACCCCGATCATCTCGGTGTTCGGTAATGAGGAGTATATCGAGAAGGCAAAGATCTTGAGGGATGTATATAACTCGGTGAATTGGCTCGACGACGAATACTGGGAAGGCGAGATAGCTGGTATAAAGATCTGTGTTTATGGGACGAGGGGCTCGCTTGAGAAGCCGACAACCTGGCAGAAGAGAAATTTGCCAAACATAGAAGAGGTCTTCGAGAAAAGAGTCGCTATGGCCCGTGAAAATATGGCGAGACTGAGAACGACATGCAACGTATTAATCCTCCTAATGCACTACGCCCCAACAACCAAGACCCTGAAGGGCGAGCCCATATCAACATACCCATACCTATGCCATAGAGGATTCGAAAGGGTCATTAGCGAGGTGAAACCAGATCTCGTGATCCACGGCCATGCCCACGCCTCCACGATACACACAGCCGAAATCAGCGGTGTCCCCGTATATAATGTAGCTATCCCCGCAGTTAAGGATGTGACCAGGATAAGGGTTTCCATCGATGATAATAGCAGCAAACCCCGCTCCTCCAAGGTAGGGTGAATTTGTTCTAAGACCTACAAATGTAGAGCGATACTAGCCGAGCAAGCCTCGCCCCTCTGAGCCGGTTATTTATAACCTCCTAGGCCATGAATATGATGCCATGATTCTCGGGAACTGTTTCTGAGGATTTGGAGAGTAGTACCTGAGATTCTGTGAAGAAAGAAATGATCTACTATAGAATTGAAAGGGTATAAGGACACTCATCAGATAAGCCGAGGAAAGATCGTACTATAAAGCTATTATCTTATCGATGAACATTGTTATGAATATGATTGCTAGGTAGGGGCTTAAGAACTTGAAGGTTTTATATGCATCTGCCTTTGTTACGCTGTCTAGATGTCTCCTCATAATCTGTATAAGTTTGATCGAGAGATAACCCCCAACAGCTAGGGTTATCCATGCACTGAAGCCCGTTAATATGAAGTATATCACTATGAGGGTGAGCATGATATAGACATGTATTAGGGAGCCCATTACACCGGACCTCACACCCTTGACTACAGGTAGCATTGGTATCTCAGCCCTCTTATAGTCATCATAGTTGTAGATCACTATATACCATATATGAGCATTACTCCACGCAGCCACAAGAAGCAATAGGATCAGGGATTCTAGCGTCGGGTGCCCGGCATATGCCATGTACCCCCCGAAGGCCGGCATACCCCCTGCAAAGCCCCCATAGATAACGCTTGTCCAGCTCCTCCTCTTAGTCATAATAGTATATACAAGTATATCTATTAAGAATCCAAGGAGCCCAGCTATAAATACCCATGGATTTATCATATATGATATCCAGAGCCCAGCCACTAGAAAAAGGATCGATATCATAGAAGCGTTTAGCCTAGATATAGCCCCTCTCGGTATAGCCCTCCTCCTAGTCCTCTCCATAATACTGTCTATATCAGAATCTAGAACCATATTAATACCGGTTGTTCCAAAGATAGTGAATAGGAGAGCTATTACTAGATATATCGCAACCCGAGAATCAATTGATAACCCACCAGCAATTAGGTAGCCCATAATGCCTGTAAACATTAGGAGGAAGCTTTGCTTAATCTTAAACAGATCAAAGAGAATCTCCAGAGCATTGTGGCTCTTCAAAAGAATCTCTCTAGCAGCCACCAAATCCTCCACCTACTAAATACTCTTCTTAAAAATTTAAGCAGTTAGACACCATATAGCATTCCTCCAACTTATCATAGATCATCTTACTAGCCGACTTCCGCTCTTACACCAGAAACATGGCCTCCAGGTCTGCGTTGAATACTTGTTAAGTTCTAGACCTTTGAAGAGGTTCCTCACGATCTTCCTTCCGCATTCCTCAGCTCTATATACTGGGCATCTTGATGATGAACCCTTTCTATTGACAAGGACTACCCTGATCCAGTGTTCCTCAGCAACCCTTTCTATCCTTCTCAGAAGGTATCTGTATGTCATACATGCAGTTCGTTGAAATCTCTTTTATCCTGTGCTATATCCTTGAGACGCCCAACCTTTACGGTTGAGACCCCTATCTCGTAGAGCCACACTACAGCCCTCCTAACCTCTATGTTTATGTAGCCTTCTAGCCAGTTGACACATCAATATCCACCGGCTACTCTATATAATAGATAGTAAATCAGATGTATAGGAGTATCTTAACATTTATCTATGACCCATGTCCCATGCTCCAATATGTTTCTGAGGGAGACCTCCGCATAAGCGCATGGAGAACCCCTTTCAACACAGCCTCCACTAACAAGTTTTCTGAGCTCTTCTACTTCGCTACAAAGCTCATTAGTATACCACTTATTATTAACATATCTCTCCCCAACTAGTTTAGGGCTCCCCTCTGTATAGCCCTCTGGGAAGTACATGTTCCTGACAACATAATAGCCTCTAGAAACCAAAATAGCCCCGATCCTGGTTGCGGCTGGGTGCACGCCTCTATCGAGAAGCGAGGTCGTCTCTTGATCCCATGTATATGTTACCATGATCCTAGAATAAGTCCCAAGTATTTCAGCAACCAAGCTAATAATTCTCTCTAGTACATCGAATATATTCTGGGAGCTGTTGAGAACACCTATCTCGGCCCATGGTGAATAGCTCTCTCTTCCAGTAAAGATAGTTAAAAGGAGTATATTGCCGTCGATGAACAACTCGATCTCATAGACCCCCCTAGCCTTCCCGCTAGAGCACTTCCTAACACCAGATCCAAGCTTCTCTAATATGGTATTACATATCGTCGCACTACTTATACTGGTAACGCCTAACACCATAGAATACTATTACGCATCGCTAATAAACTAGTTATACACAAGTCCAGCGATCAAAAATATAGTACTACATACTTCTGAAATAGATTACCAGGAACATTTCTGGAATTCTCTTAGAATATCCCTGATCCTAGGATCTACCTGACCTCCTCTCCCGCCCTCAATTCATCATTGATCTTTTGATCATAACCCCTTTCAGGCGGATCATCGGCTCCCCATCTATTCTGGTTTACATCTATCATCTGGGGGCAGACGGGGTGGCCGGAACTCCTCCTGACAGGTTTAGGATCTTCAATGCCCTTTCCTAATGTTTAGCTTCCCAATAACGTCTCTATCTGCCTCGAATCCGCATCTAGGGCGTCCAAGCCTTCTATAGCCAACCTCTTCTAATCCTTTGGAACCGCATTTAGGGCATCCCGATGACGTCCCGTTGGGATCTACCTTCACGTGGAGAACCCCTGTTTCTCTGCCTGCCAGTCGATCCGCTTCCCTATTCTCCTGTACCCCATTATGGTGAGCCCCGTCCTGCGATCCTTGCTCTTTATCTTTCTCAGAGAATTTATCAGCCCGGTGAGATCCTCTCTAGCAACTGCGTACTTAAGCTTCTTAGCAAGCTTCACGATCTCAAGAGATGTCTTCCTAGCCCAGTCCTCCAATATATTTTTGCCTTTCTGTGATAGGATCTTATTCTTCCCAGAATCCCTTTCCTCCTCCAGGCAGGATATTTTGAAGAGGAGTATTTCTTCTGGAGATTCTCCGCCAAGACCTTATACTTATGAGCCATATCAACCCAAGTGTCTTTCTCTTCATTAATTATGTAATTGCCATACGCTATCTTCCTCTCATTAACATCAACAGCTATAACATCCCGGGCTGGTAAGGCCTTGACTTAGGTATTTTCTTGGATATCCACAGGACCATCTTTCCCTCTTTATATACTAGCCTTGCCTCCCAGTCCTCGTAATCATCGTATCTCTTATCCCAGCCAATTATCCTCAGCCTTATCCCGCCTATGATCTCCACATAACAGTCTTTGACCCTATAGCTCGATCCTTGGTGTAGTAGCGTGCTCAGCTTCCTAACCCTAGGCTTTTCCCTTTCTTAGGATTATTCCTCCAAGTATTGCATTTGCAAGGGCATCCCTATAGCAGTCAATAGCAACCCTAGAGGGAAGCTCGAACCATCCCCTCAGCTCTCTTTATAGAGCGTTATGAACCTCCCCGATGCTCCTCAGACCCAGGCTCAATATCACGTTTATAGCATGGTTAAGGGCTGCATATATCTCCTAAGGAGCTCTACAGCCTCCAGCTCGGGACTAACCCCCACACCAAACGAGAGGGTTAGCAACTCCTTATCGCCAGAGGTCTTAGAGCGTCTTCAAAAAGATCAAATACAAAAGCTAATAAGCTTTCTCTATTCACTCCTGCCCTGAAGGGCGAGGCTTTCGGTTGTGAAGGACTATATATATGTATAATAAAGCTGAGAAGAAGATCAATTTCGATCTTGATGCTATGCTAAATATAGCATGTAAGCTAGGTTATAGGATGAGGATATCTAGGAAGATAGAGGGCTATTAATATATCAAGTAATTATATTAGCCGTTAAACCCTATCTGAATGGTTATGTTCAAGACCCGCGTAGGAAACTCCGCATCTTTAGGGCAGGAAGGGGGTATCAGCAGGCAGGGGCGCCAATCATATACAGAGTTTCTAGCTCTAACCTATGTAGATCCTCTTCCTTTGAATTTCGAATAGATTCTGGAGTGCCTTTCGTAATAACGCTATCTCTTATTCTCCTACCTCTTTTCCTGAGATCCGATATCTTTATTCTTCTTAGTGCGGGCATTACTATCCCAATATGATCTAGGTGCTACATCGAATAAAAAGCTTTGCCCAAAATCTGTTAGTCAGTTGTCGAAATACATTGCATAGCTAGATCTTTAATGCGCAGCTAAATCCTTAGATCTTCTAAGAAGTGTCCCTCTTATATAATTCAAACATATGTGGTAAATGTTTTCAGGAGTTCCAGCATACATCATACGCTCAGGAGACCCTCTTTTCATCAAAGGGGGCGGCGCGGTGGGCCAGAGCCCCGCATCCTTGGCCGCTAGACGACCCGGCTTCAATATTAAGTCACTCTTGCTGGTTTATAAAGCTTTATCCTTTGTGGGTATAGTGAGACCCTGCTCTTTGGGCATTGTTTTATGAAACAGAAGTACACTGAGGGGCTAGTGCTATCAGACAGGGGTTCACTCGTCACTGGTCAGCTCTCGGCAAACTCTTCATCCATTTATATAAATATCTCGGGGATATATTTTTGGTGTAGTGATGAATAAGCTCCCCATGGGCTTCATATTAATTATGCTCGGATCGCTGTTCGTGTTAGCGGCGGTTCTTATTCTCTTTCTATCAATTAATGCTGAGGTGAAGGGTTTCGGCTTTATATTGATAGGCCCTATACCTATTATCTTGAGTGGAGGAGCCGATGTCGCCTATATATTGCTAGCTATTTTCGGCATTCTGTTAATAGCTGTATTGCTGTTATTCATGAGGGTTATGAGGAATTCGGGGTTCGGGTTTCATAGGGCTTGATATTGTTTGATCAAGCCCTCTTCCCTTGACTTCAAAGCCTCAGGATCCCTTTCATCGGGATCCATATCGCTGGGCTCTGCCCGCTCAGGGTGACCCCTACCCATAGCTCCACTCTCATAGAAGCCTCTGGTTCATTGCTGTGGAGAACCCCTGCCTCCTGGCTCTCCCTTATCACTTTGTATCTACATGAGCCCCACTCGGGTCTCTATCCCCACCTGCATCGCAGGGCTTCACAGAGAAATATAATAACCCTTATAAGCATATATGAAACTTAAAGCAGTTTCACTGCGGCAATTCCCTGTCCCTCTTGAAGAGAGGTCTCGCCCCTATAATGTTCATACATGTCGATCGCGTAATTTTCTAACTGTTTTAAGCGTTGATGCTTTACTGTGTATGGGTCTCTATAGTGGTTAGCGTTAGGGAGGTTCCAGCGGATCTCTTCATCTCTAGACTGGCTGAGAAGCTTAGGGAGGAGATGGGTGAGAGGATATCGCCTCCACCGTGGGCTATATATGTTAAGACAAGTGTTTCGAAGGAGAGGCCCCCTGATTCTGTTGATTGGTGGTATGTTAGGGCAGCATCTATTCTGAGGAAGCTATATATCTCTGGAGAGCCTCTGGGGATAGAGAGGCTAAGAACTATATATGGTAGTAGGAAGAGGAGGGGCTCTGCACCTCCTCATTTCAGAAAGGCTGGGGGGTCTATTATAAGGAAGATTCTCCAACAGCTAGAGAGAGCAGGCCTCGTAGCTAGAACTAGGAAGGGGAGGGTCTTAACCCCTAGGGGAAGATCCTACCTAGATAATGTTGCCTTCGAGGTATATAGAGAAGCCATTAATAAGCACCCTGAGCTTATAAAATACGGGCCTAGGGCTTCTGTTGAGGTGGGATAATATGAGCATCGGTGGTGAGGATGTAGAGGTTGTTGATGAAGAGCTGGAGATGATCAAGAGAAGGAAGATGGCTGAGCTAGCTAGAAGAGCTGAGCAGGAAAGGGCTAGGAGGGAGAGAGAGGCTGCTGAGGAGGCTGTGAGGCAGGAGCTTCTGAGAAGGATCCTGACGCCAGAGGCCAGGGAGAGGCTTGCTAATCTAAGGCTTGTAAGGCCTGAGCTTGTCAAGTCCCTCGAGGATCAACTTATAGTGCTTGCCCAGAGCGGGAGAATAAAGATCCCGATTACAGATGAGGAGCTGAAGACCATACTCCAGAACCTGTTTGAGAAAACAAGAAGGGATATAAGGATAAATATTAGAGAGAAGGGGTGGTAGATTGGCTAGGAACAAGCCCCTAGCCAAGAAGCTAAGGCTTATAAATAGAGAGAAGAGCAACTCACCAATACCAGTATGGGTTGTTGCTAAGACCATGAGGAGGATTAGATATAGACCCAGGCTAAGGCATTGGAGGAGAAGCAAGCTTGGGGATGTGTGAGGTGGTTACATGCCTAAAGAAAAGGATGAGGCTCTCTATGTGATCCCTCTCCAGAGGGTATACTGGGGAGGTAGTAGGAGGAATAGGGGTAGGAGGGCTATTAGACTTATACAGGAGTTTGTGAAGAGACATTTCGGGGCTGAGAGAGTTATTATAGATAACATGGTTAATGAATATATATTAAGCTATAAGATCGAAAAGCCTCCCAGAAGGATAGCCGTGAAGGTTATAAAGATCGATGAGAAGATATATAAAGTCCTCCTAGCAGTCCCTGTGAGGAGTACAAGCAAGTGAACCGCTTTATAAGGGCCGTGAAGCTGAGATGTCGAGGATCGCTATAGAGAAGGCCGATATACTGAGAAACCCCAATATAGGGATCTATGTTTTTGCAAATAACGAGATAGCTATAGCTCCCCCAATAATACCTCCTGAATTCGAGGAACTTCTCATAAGGATCCTGAGGCTAAAGGGGGTTATAAAGACGAAGATCAGCGACACCATATTACCAGGTGTCATGATAGCTGGGAACGATAAGGGCATACTAGTGCCAAGAACTATAAGGGATGAGGAGCTGAAGGCTATTAAGGAGGGGTTTAGCGGTAACATAGCTGTTGTCAAGGCTCCTCCCAATGCTCTAGGGAATATTATTGTTGCGAACGCCAGAGCAGCCATGATCTACAAGGATCTCGATGACGAAACAGCCAAGCTTATAATGGACACCCTTGGGGTTGAGAATGTTGTGAGGGGAACTATAGCGGGTTTAGCTACTGTAGGCTCCGCGGCGGTCATAACGAACAGGGGAGGGCTTGTCCATCCTGAGGCTAAGCAGGAAGAGATCGAGTATCTCTCGCAACTGTTTAGAGTTAATATAGATGTGTCTTCCGTCAATTTCGGGATTTTCTTCGTAAGATCTGGGATGATAGCGAACGATCACGGGGTAATCGTCGGATCCAGAACCACAGGGCCTGAAATATTAAGGATAAGTAGAATACTTGGTGGTGGTGTGTAAAAATGAGCGAGGTGAAGACCTACAGGGTAGTAGGGCTAGCACTCTTCGGCCATGATAAATTCCCTGAGTGGAGGAGATTCTCGCTGGAGGTTAGGGCTTTGAACGAGAATCATGCGCTTGAATATATCTACTCGGTGATGGGCGGTAGACACAAGCTAAAGAGATCCAATATAAAGATCTTGAGAATAGAAGAGATCAAGCCTGAGGAGGCTAGAAGCAGTTTTATAAGGGAGCTTTCGAGGATCACGGGGTGGGAGATTGTCCGCTAGAAACCAGGAGAGAGGAGTTACATATAGAGAAGCTGTTGAGAGACTTGTAAGCGATATAAATAGAGTAGAGGAGTACATAAGATCGCTTCAGCAGAACGCTAATATAGTTCTTGCAGAGCTGGAGGAGCTCAGGATAGCTAGGGAGGCTCTAGAACAGCTCAAGCTATATAAGGGTGAGGAAGCCCTACTGGCGCTGGATAGAAGGGGGCATGTAATGGCTAGGGGCGTTATAACTGGTAGAGACAAGGTTATAGCAAACATAGGAGGGGAGTTCCTTATGGAAGTACCTATAGACGAGGCTATAAAGATAATAACTGCTAAAGAAGGGGATCTCAGGAACGCCCTAAATGCTATAAACCAAGAGCTGAGCTCGGCCTACACCCTCTATGAGAGGCTTAGAAGGGCGCTCAGCCAGATCGTTGAGGAGGCTGAGAAAAAGGCAAAGGGGGAGAGTAAGAGCGGGTAGAGGTCTTGTTCAAGGCTCTTAAGAACGTCTTCTCCTCTATAAAGTCTTCCATAGCTAAGGGGATCTCTGACGCCATAGGATCTATAGCCACTAAGGAGATCAGGTACGATGATATAATAAAAATATCCAGCGACCTCGTTATCAAGCTAGTCGAAGCAGATGTTGCATACGAGGTTGCCGAAGAGATTGTGAAGGGCGTTGCTAAGAAGATAGATGGGACGAGGATCGGAAGGTTCGAGGATATAGAGAATTTCGTTGAGAAGAAGCTCAGAGAAACTATTGAGGAGATCCTGATGAGGGGTAAGTGGCAAGGGGATATGGTGTCCATGGCAAGGTCTAAGAAACCCCTCAAAATAGTCTTTATGGGCGTTAATGGCGTTGGGAAAACTACTACCATTGCTAAGGTTGCTAGATACCTCTCTAGAAATGGACTCAAGGTTCTGGTTGTGGCAGGAGATACTTTTAGGGCTGGGGCCCAGGAGCAGCTAGCCATACACTGCTCTAGGCTCGGCATACCAATTTTCAGGGGTAAATACGGCTCGGACCCGGGGGCGGTTGTGTTTGACGCTATAAAGCATGCTGAGAGGAGCGGGTACGATGCTGTCCTTATAGATACTGCTGGTAGACAGCACACTGATAGAGATCTCATGGAGGAGATCAAAAAAATTGTGAGGGTCTCAAAACCAGATCTAAGGGTGCTTGTGCTCGACTCCCTAACGGGGAATGATGCTGTTAACCAGGCTAGAGAGTTTGATAAGTATGTTGGTGTAGATGTAGCTATATTGACGAAGCTAGATGCAAATGCCACGGGAGGGTCTGCTATAAGTATCATAGCCTCTATTGGGAAGCCGATAGCTTTTATTGGGGTTGGGCAGGGGTATGACGATCTCAGGTCATATGATCCCGAAGAGATCCTATCTAAGATCTTTTCAACGAGTGAGTAGCTCGTTACAGGATTAGTAGAGGTTTCTTGAATCGAGATGGCCTGCATATCTTCTCTAAACCGATCCTCGTCAGAGGCTTCATCAGGTGCTTCATATTCCTGGGAGGAGGTTTATATATGCCCTCTGAAACGCCTCTCTCAAGTTTAACAAGGATCTTCTTTGCCCCTGGATCCCTGTACCCGCATTTCCTACATCTATATCCCTTACCCCTCCCCAAGCTCTCCATGCTGGAGGAGCATCGCGGACATTTCGGGGGTAGCTCTACATACTGATCCGAGAGTCTGATGATTCTTAGATACTCAGTATTTATAACCGGCTTCTCGCCTTCACCAGATATCCAGGGCTTCACAGAGCCTCCAACTGCTATTAAGTCCCCAGTTGCAAGTGCTCTAGCAGCTCTGTTAGCATCTCCAGCTTCTCTATAGATAGCCACATCGATCTCCGAAGCCCCGTCGGAAATACTTATGACCACATCCCCGCCTTGTATAATCCTTGGGGAGGAGGCTACTAAGCCACTGAAGAGCCCTGTCCTGTAGAACTTGGCATCAGCTATAGATCTAGGTACTAGGTGCTGATCCGTGCCTTGGTTAGTTCTAAACACCGCATAGCCAGAAATATTCTCCGGTTCTAGAATACTATATGCTTTTAAAAGGACCTCTGGAGACTCTCCCCTTATGCCCAGAGCTACTGGAGCGCCTGTAGATGGTTTTACAAGAATCTTATTAGTCTCAGGATCTATATTATTGAAGGTCAGGGGCCTCGTCTCTCTATCCATCTTAACCAGTCTCCCAGGATCTATATATACCCTTTCAACATCATCCGAATACGCTATGATCTCGTAGGTGCAGTCTCCCTCGATGTAGAAGTGGGATATAGACCCGAGGGCGCCTATGATCCCTTTCCCTGCTATATGTATCTTACCCCCGATCTTCTCTATAACCCTCTCGATATAGGAGATCTCTGCTATATCCGTCAACAAATCCATGTAGATCTTCCTTGCAACCTTGGGAGGCATTTCACCAACTAGCGACACAACGCCTGGCTCCCTGCCGGGCAATAGTCTCCTATCTAAAAGTGAGAGCGCTATATCGATCACATCTTTCAGATCGCTCTCCTCACCAGCCACATGGATCGAGAGGGCCCCATTCCCTCTGGTCCTTAGCGGTATTGAGGGGTTGAGCCTTGTTAAGAGCGGTAGATCTAGGAAACTTAGCCTAGAGCCTACAGAGGATCTCTTAACCTCTTTTAATAGGCTATAGATGAAGTAGGTTGTGCATCCCCACCCAAATGTGTCTAGATCATCAACTCCTAAGTGGAGCGTCTTGATCCCCTCTTGATCTAACATACTTCGCTTTTCTCCAAAACATCTAGTGCTTAGTGAGATATTAGCTGGGAACAATGATGGTGAGAGGGATCAGTTCTTATAAGCTATGTATCAATAGATATAGGGGTTTCTATGGGGAATAGGCTCATATATATCCAGCCGGTCTCGAAATCCACATTTCTTCAGATGGGTGTTAAGGAGATCCTCTATAGAGGTAGGACTAAGTATCAAGAGGTTGAAATAGTGGTTTTCGAGGAATATGGACTCTCACTTATACTAGACGGGCTTGTGCAATCAACAGAGGCTGACGAGGCAGTGTATCATGAAGCCCTTGTACACCCAGCCATGGTCACAAATGGATCGCCTGAGAGGGTCTTAATAATAGGCGGTGGGGAGGGCTATACCCTTAGAGAGGTTCTCAGATACTCCAGCGTCAGGGAAGCCGTTATGGTGGATATTGATGGGGAGCTGGTGGATCTTGCGAGGAAAATGCTTGAAAAGATCCACAAGAGGAGCTTTGAAGATCCGAGGGCCAAGATCGTTATAATGGACGGATTCGAATATGTGGAAAAGACTAGAGAGATCTTCGATGTGGCTATAGTGGATCTTATAGATCCGTATGGACCTGAGATAGGTAGAAAACTCTATACAGAGGAATTCTATAGAAAGTTACACAGCATAACGGGTGAGAGGGGCGTTGTGGTCACACAGGCTGGGTGCGCCTTCTACTACCCAGAGTATTATAGAAGTATCTATGGAGCTATGGAAAGAGTGTTTAGATATACCAGGGGATACTCGATGTGGATCCCTTCATTTGGATATGCGGTCAGCTATGTGATAGCCTCTAAGCATATAGATCCAGCGGGCCTCGGCGAAGGAGATGTGGAAGAGATTCTAAAAAGAAACAGAGTCTATGGTCTTAAAATATATTCTGGGAAAGCTCATGAGGGGCTCATGAAGATCCCAGTGCTTATATAGACGCTACCTCCCTTTAAACTCAGGCTTCCTCTTCTGAAGAAATGCCGATACACCCTCCACAAGATCCTCCGTTGAGAAGAGCATAGAGAATAGCGATGCCTCTAGAGCTAGCCCTGCCTCGAGTGGATAGTCACTTCCAAGGTTAATGGCTATTTTAGCTGCCATAAGAGCTATTGGAGGCTTCTCCGCCAGCTTGCTAGCAAGAGCCCTAGTCTCTATCTCGAGGCTGCTGTGTGGAACCACCCTGTTTACCAATCCCATTCTCTCGGCCTCCCTTGCTGGTATTGGCTCTCCAATCATTATGAGTTCCTTAGCCCTTCCTCTCCCAACTAGTCTGGGCAGTCTTTGTGTGCCTCCGGCACCTGGTATAAGGCCTAGATTTATCTCTGGCTGCCCGATCATCGCGTTTTCTGAGGCTATCCTTATATCACATGCCATCGCCAGCTCCAGCCCTCCTCCCAATGCATAGCCATTTATAGATGCTATAACGGGCTTAGGGATCCTCTCGATCATATCTAGGATCTCTTGGAATCTCCTTGAATATATATAGGAGTTAACGGGGTTCGCTGATAAGAACGCCGTCACATCTGCCCCCGCCGAGAAAGCCCTTCCAGACCCTGTGATCACTATTACCCTCACACCTTCGTCCCCCTCGAGCTCCTTAAGAGCTGTGGAGAGCTCTTCAAGCATCTCTGGGGATATGGCATTGAGTTTCTCAGGTCTATTGAGCACTATCCATCCGATCCTATTCTCCCTCCTTATTATCAGCGTCTTCATCCTCTTTTCAGCAATACCTGGATATGTGTAGAACCCCCTTCCAGATCTGAGCCCAACTCTGTTCTCCGAGATCATCCTTAGGAGAAGTCCTCTTGGGCTATTATGGGACATAGCCTCGATAGAGGATATTTTCTTAAGCCTTTCTACAATGTTATCAACACCCCATTCATCAGCCATTTCAAGGATCCCCCTCGGATATCCGAGACCAAGCTTCACAGCCTTATCTATAGTCTCAGCGGAGTCTACTATACCCTCTTCTAATATGTAGGCAGCCTCGTTAACCATGGGCGCGAAAACCTCTATAAGATCTACTTTGTCACCCTCTTCCCTGGGTATGGAGGGCCTGGAATAGACCCCTGGTGAGGGGTATGTGTAGAAGCCCTTGCCGCTTTTCATCCCAAGTTCTTTCTTCTCATACTTATCTGCTATACTTCTACAGATCCTGGATCTAAAGCCCCTTTTACTCATTTCACTGAATATTGATGCAACAACATCAACCCCTGTGAAGTCAATAAGCTCAAAAACCCCCATCGGGAGCCCTGCCCTATATCTGAGGGCACTATCTATAGCGAGCACCGTGTATCCCTGCTCCTCAACCATGTAGCAGGACTGCTCAATGAGTCTTGATAGCAGCCTATTGACTATAAAGCCTGGTATGTCTCTATTAACCACGACAACCTCCTTCCCCATCCTCTTCGCAACCTCGATAGTGGTTCTCAAAGTCTCCTCAGAGGTCTGGGGACCCCTTATAATCTCAACCAGAGGCATCAGGGGGGGTGGGTTAAAGAAGTGCATCCCAACAACGTATTCAGGTTTAGATGTTGACGATGCGATCTCCCCTATTGGGAGCGAGGATGTGTTGGTCGCCAGTATAGCATGCCTAGGTGCCGCTCTATCCAGCTTCGAGAAGACCTGTTTCTTTAGCTCAATATTCTCCGGCACAGCCTCTATAACAAAATCAGCATCCCCAGCAGCCTCTTCTAAGGAGGTAGAGGTAGAGATCCTGGCCACCACACTCTCTATGTCTTCCTTCAAGGCTCCCCTCTCCTTTAGCTTGGAGAGGCTCCACCTGATCCTTTCTAAGGCCCTCCTCAATATATCCTCAGAGATGTCCACCATAACTACTCTATACCCCGCAACAGCAGCTACCTCAGCTATGCCATGCCCCATAGTTCCTGCTCCAACAACCAAGATCTTTTTAATTTCTATCCCCATACCACATGCCCAGAATATGAACCCTCTCCGCCTTAAAAGAGCACCTATGCCGGGATCTTGGGTAATTCCCCTCTGGTAGAGAATCACCGCTTGTCCCCCGATGGTTGTTGATTATCGCTGATATTCTTTTGTTTGGTGTTGCTGTTTTTCTTGATCCACAGGGATGTTATTACATCCCTGTGGTCATCGAGGGACTTCCACCTCCCCCAAAGAGATCTTGAGATCTCTATGGGTTCATAGACGGCTGTGGAGCCCAGCGACACTGTGCTCCCATCTAGGATTGGAACCCCGAAGCCCTTCTGGGCAATGCCCTCATATAGGGCTTCGAGGGCTTTAAGATAAATGTTTATCAATGCAACTACCTCCCTATGCCATCTCTCACCACCTTTGCTACAAACAACCTATTCTATCCTCCCCATATTCTATAACTGCCTTGTGTATTGGGCATATCCTAGAGGTATTCCTAGGATCTACCATTAATACCGGCACATCATACTCCTTAGCCTTATCTATTATCGCGTTCAGCTCACCCTTCAATGCGCTCTGATATATTCTGTGCCTCAGCTGCTTATTCCTATACCTAGCGATCATAACCCTTATATCTTCCCCAGAGATTCTCTCAATAACTATTACTCCTCTCATCCTCATGGCTTCTCTTACTATCAGGTTTGCTGTCTTCCACCTATAGTCCCTTTTCTTCCCCTCTCTAAGCTTTTTCATAGCCTTCCTAGCTTCTTTGCCACTGGATCCATTTCTCCTCTGGATACTCTCCTTCCTATAGCTATAGCCCAGTGTAGTCTTGGCAAGGTCTGTTTCTAGGATTATTGAGAATGCTTCGTAGAGAGTTGCTAAGGAGTTCTCATTAACATCAACAGGCTTAACAATATTCTCAGGCCTATAGATCTCGACCTCCTTCTCTAGGGATAGGTGGAATATCCCCTCCTATTCTTCCTATCAAGCTTAATCTTTGCGTGGGATATCGGCTTAAAACCCCCTAGCCAAGAGCTTGTAGAACTCCTTAGTAGGCTCAAGATCTATGTGCACCCAGCCTCTATGGGTATGAATGGCAACACTTGTGAAGAAAGTGTTCTCAACGCCATTTATATTGATCTTCGTTGGGTTTACTGGTTTCCATACGTGGTCATCAACTAGCCATAGGCTAACACCATTGATCCTAGGCACTAGTATTCCATCACCCATCTCAAGATCAATCTGGTGCCGAGCTATCTCCCAAGATTTCTTCCAAAGATATCTCCTGATCCTCCTACTCCTAAGATCCCTTTCCCTAGACCTAGATGCTTAACAAGCTCGTCAAAGATCTCTCTAGAGTATTGTCTAGCCTTGTTCCTCCTAAGAGAGGAAACCCTTTCAACAGCATCCTGGCATACTCCGTGAACATAGTGGGATGGGATATTGGGGTACATACTCCTTAGCTCTTGATACTTCCCATTCTTAAGCCTATAGTAATTCTCAGTAATATTCCTAGATGCGTGGGAAAGCACATCTCCAAGCATCCTGCTATATATATTCACGATCTCCTCTAATACCCTGAACCCTCTCCTAGACAATTGCTTTGAGGGTATAACAGCTGTCCTACTCACAAAGATCCTATCTCCTGGTTTTGCAACCCACTTCCACTTCTTATCCCTCTTTTTCTTTCCCCTAGCCATTATTCCTAGACCTCGTTCGCCCCTAAACCTCCACTCCAACCATTAATTGATAATGAAAGAATATAGAAAGATTTCTACTATCGTGAAAAAGGGTTCAGCCCTCCCTGCCCTGAAGGGCGGGGTTTCTATTGCCTGGTCTTAAGTGTTAGCTCCTGGTGAGGATTTAATAGTTTAACACCACTATGCGTTACCAAATAGCTCTCAATCTTCCTGGCTATCCTTATTCTGCAGCCTAGCTTATGGGCTATGTTAAGGCTGCAGAGCTCGTTCCACAGCCTTGCACACGCTATCCCTATACTAAAGAGGATCTCCTCCTCGTACCTGTTTGGGAATAGCCTCAGCCTCATCGCCCTCTCATTGCTCTCCTTTCTCTTCTCTACCGGCTTTCTGAAGGCTTTTAAGGAGTCGGGGTCTCTAGTAGACACGCTTCGGGAGTCCCTCGCTGGACATCCTACTAGTACTTTTACCTACCAAAGCCTCGCCCTTTAGGGTGGGGATGGTTTTATTAGCTCTCCAGGTATTTGTTTTTGGAGGGGCTCTATGGCTTCTGGTGGTGAGGGGGCGCTAACCATCTCGATCGGGGTGATGGTTAGTCCCGAGCCTGGGCCATAGAGCTCCTCAAGAGATACAACACAGCCCTTAACTACGCCATAAACAAGATCCTGAGACTGAATCTAAAGAAAATCGGGGAGGTTCATAACGCTCTATAAAGAGAGCTCAAAGAATGGTTTGGACTTCCATCCAGGGTTGCTGTTGACTGCTATAGGGATGCCCTTGCAAATGCCAATGCCTGGAGGAACAATCCTAAGAAAGGGAGGAGGCCTAGGGTTAGGAAGCTGAGCACGCTACTACACCAAGGATCGGGATACAGGGTGAAAGAAGGATATATGGAGATCATAGGCGGGGTTAAACTCAAGATCATTGGCTGGGATAGGAGATACGATAACTATGAGAATGGAGAGGCTAGGCTCGTGTATAGAGATAATAAGATGATCCTGTGGATCTCTAAGAGGATCCCCAAGCCACAGCCTTACCAGCCTAAGGATGCTATAGCCGTAGATATTAATGAGAGGAAGATAGTCTATGGAGATGCTAAGATAAACAAGGAGATAGACACGGGCATTGATAGAGCCCATAGATGGAAACTCCTTGCCGAAAGCCTCCAGAAGAGATACTCCTCTCCAAGGTATCCTGCATGGAGGAGAAGGGGGATCCTGAATAGAATTAGATCTTATCACAGAAAGGCTAGGAACATTCTTGAGGACTGGGCTAGGAAGGCAGCCTTGGAGATTTTGAGGCTTGCTAAGGAGCTTGGATACGCAATCGCTAGAGAGGATCTCAAGGGACTCATAAATTCTCTGAGGAAGATCGAGAACAAGGATCATAGGAAAAAGCTGATCATGATGGGCTATAAGAGACTAGGGAAGTGGATTGATTGGCATGCTAAGAAACAAGGGGTTCCGCTAGCCATTGTAAAGCCAAACGGGACATCATCCAGATGCCCTAAATGCGATTCCAAGGGATTGGAGGAAGCTGGCTATAGAAGGCTTAGATGCCCAAGATGCGGCTTCGAAGCAGACAGAGACATCATAGGGAAGCTAAACATTAGGAAGAGAGCATTAAAGATCCTAGGTATATCTGGGGGAGTTCTGGCCCCCCTCACTGCCCCCCAGATGACAGATGTATCCCCGAATAGATGGGGGGAACCAATGAACCGCCCAAAGGGAACCCTTGCCCCTTAGGGCGGGGAGGAGGTCAGCTACCAAAGCCCTGGCTCCATATTATAGGGTGGAAGCCTTAAAAACCCGCCCTAAAGAGGCGAAGGCTTGCTCTTTTATTTATTGTCATAGCTATAGGGATTCTCCTCAACCTGCTACCATTATTAGGTCGGATCTTATGGAAAGCTTTATCTGCTTATTAAATCTCATAGTCTATTCACATGTGGTGGGTATACTGCAGAGGGATTATCAGCTAAGGGTTGAGGAAGCTAAGAGTAGGGATGTTGGTAAGAAGATTGCTAGAATACCGAGAAGAATTATGAGGGAACTAGAGCTGGATGCAGGGGATTTCGTAGAGATAAGGGGCTTCAAGGGTGTTGCATATGCCCAGATATGGCCGTCTTATGCTGAGGATGAGGGTAGGGATATAATAAGGATCGATGGTTATATGAGGGAGGTTCTAGGCGTCGGGATAGGGGATATAGTGACCATATCCAAAGCCAGTGATGTGGCACCGGGTGATAGGGTTGTTCTAGCACCTACGGAGGATTTCATACCCCATGAGTATACTGGGTACATAGCTGAGCATATTAAGAGCGAGATGCTGAATAAGCCGTTGGCTAGGGGGGAAGTGATTCTTGTGCCTCTATATGCTGGGGCTCTGAGGCTGGCTGTTATATCTACATCCCCATCAACCGCTATATATATAACTGAGAGGACAGAGGTAGTTATAAAGCCTGAGCCTGTTAAAGAGATTGCAGAAAGGATTCCGAGGGTTACTTGGGAGGATATAGGTGATCTAGAAGAGGCTAAGGCAAGACTTAGAGAGATCGTTGAGCTCCCTATGAGACACCCGGAACTCTTCAGACACCTCGGCATCGAGCCTCCTAAGGGTGTTCTACTCTATGGGCCTCCTGGTGTTGGTAAGACGCTGCTTGCAAAGGCCCTCGCTAACGAGGTTGGGGCTTATTTCATAGCTATCAACGGTCCCGAGATCATGAGTAAGTTCTATGGTGAGAGCGAGCAGAGGCTAAGGGAGATCTTTGAGGAGGCTAGGAAAAACGCTCCAGCGATTATATTCATAGATGAGATTGATGCCATAGCACCGAAGAGAGAGGAGGTTGTTGGAGAGGTTGAGAAGAGGGTTGTGGCGCAGCTCCTAACCCTTATGGACGGTCTAGCTGAGAGGGGGAGGGTTATAGTTATTGGCGCTACTAACAGGCCCGATGCCCTGGACCCGGCTCTTAGAAGGCCTGGGAGGTTCGATAGGGAGATAGAGATACCTCCTCCAGATAAGAAGGCTAGGAGGGAAATACTGGCAGTTCATACGAGGAGCGTTCCATTGGATGACGAGGTGAATCTTGATAAGATAGCCGAGATGACCCATGGATATACAGGTGCAGATCTAGCTGCACTCGTTAAGGAAGCAGCTATGAATGCCCTTAGAAGGTTTCTCACGGAGAAGAATGTGGATCTATCGAAGCCCATACCTTCCGAGCTGCTAAGAACTCTTAAGGTCAACATGGGGGATTTCATACAGGCTATGAACATGGTTCACCCATCCCTACTCAGGGAGGTCTTCGTAGAGGTTCCTGAGGTAAGGTGGAGCGATATAGGTGGTCTTGAGGATGTTAAGCAACAGCTTAGGGAAGCGGTTGAGTGGCCTCTGAAATACCAGGATGTTTTCGACAAGATGGGTATAAGGCCTCCTAGGGGCATACTGCTCTACGGACCCCCTGGTGTGGGTAAGACGATGCTTGCAAAGGCTGCGGCCACTGAGAGCGGTGCTAACTTCATAGCTGTGAACGGCCCTGAGATCCTTAGCAAGTGGGTTGGTGAGAGCGAGAGGGCCATTAGGGAGGTGTTTAGAAGAGCCAGGATGGTGGCCCCGGCAATAATATTTCTGGATGAAATAGACTCTATAGCTCCTGCAAGGGGTTCGAGGGTGGACTCCGGCGTAACAGATCGAATAGTTAACCAGCTTCTAACTGAGATGGATGGGATAAAACCCCTGAGAGGGGTTGTTGTGATAGCAGCCACTAACAGACCAGATCTACTAGACCCAGCCCTCCTAAGACCAGGGAGATTCGATAGAACTATAAAAGTCCCACCCCCAGATAGAAGGGCCAGACTCGAGATCCTGAAGATACACACCAGGAGAGTGCCCCTAGCCCCAGACGTTGATCTTGAAAAGCTTGCCGACATGACTAACGGCTTCACAGGAGCAGATCTCGAGGCCCTAGTAAGGGAAGCAGTAATGCTAGCACTGAGAGAGAAGCTAGAGGCTAGAGAGGTCAGTATGAAGTACTTCTTAGAAGCGCTCAAAACCATCAAGCCGTCTCTGAGCGAGGATGTGATGGAGAAATACCAGAGCATAGAGAAGACCCTTAAAAGCCTATTTATATAATACCCATTATAAATAATACCTCAACACAATATTCAACGCCTCAAGAAACTGTTTTTGGGTTTCATAAAAGTTTATAAGGGTTGATATATCATTTTTATGGAGCGATTTTGCTGAAGTCTAGTGAGGTCTGCCAGATCCTTGAGCTTGTGAGATCATACTCTGTACCTATCAGAGATGATAGGATCTCGAAGCTTATAACATGGTATGTTAAGGCTCTACAGAATGCTATAGATATAATCTGGGATAATATCGAGTGGAAATACAGCTTCCCAGAGCTTGTTAGAAAGGGTAGAAAGCTAACTACTGTTATTGGTTGGAAGGTGAGGATCCCAGTAATTCCGAAGGATAGGGCTTTCAAGAAAAGGCTTAGAGAAGAGCTTATGAAGGATAATCCCTACGCTGCACACTGGGTTGATGCTGTTATTAGGAAAGCTTACTCGATTATGGAGAATTGGAGGAAGAAGTATTTAAGGGGAAAGGCTAGGAAGATCAAGCCGAGGATCAGGAGGAGATTTGCTAAATGCAAGATAACGCTTATGAAGATAGATTATCAGGCTAAGACCATAAGGATAACTCTAAAACAAGGGGAATACTTAACCATATCCTGGAGATCAACATGGTTTGAGCACAGAGTTAGAGGCTGGACTGTTGGTGAGGTTATAATTAAGGACGATAGAGTAGTTATCCCCTTCAAAAGCTCTGAGGAGATCTATGTTAGGAGGGTTATTGGATGGGATAGCAATGAGCTTTCACTGGATGGCTACGAGCCCAGTATAGGTTTTATACATGTAGATCTAAAGCCTCTCCAGAGCATTAAGATCACTTATGAGCGTAAAAAAGGCTATAGCACAGAGCAAGGGTAGAAGAGAATTATATGAGAAGTATGTTAGAAGGGAGAGGAATA
>JAVVGE010000031.1:0-21493 GCA_032249255.1 Desulfurococcales archaeon
TTGGAGGGAGGAATCAACGTCTTTAACAATTAGGTGAATATGATCTAATGGCCAGCTAGACTCCATGTGGACCCCCTATATATATGGAGAGAGGAGTCTCCCGATTCTCTTTATAAATATGTCCCTAGGATCTGCTAGGCTCTCAGCTATCTTCATAGCCCTGCTATGCTTACCAAATACCCTTTCAGCGATCTCCATCGAGATCCTTCTAACCTCTCTCTCATCATATATACCCATGATATGGAGATATTCATGTAATATGATAACGAAGAGATACTCTGTAGAAGCTTCTGGCCCCTCGGCTTCGATATACTTTCTATATGTCTCAACATTGATTCTGATGATCCTCGAGCCAGGCTCTACATATCCTAGGATGTCTCTTCTAGTTCTCACGAAAATGGCATCAGCTTCTCCAGGATCTCTTCCGAAGTACTCCCTAATAGCCTTTCTAACTTCGAGTAGTATTGCCTCGAGATCTGTGTTAACATAGATTGGGGGTGGCATTATAGGCTCACTTGATATAGTGTAGTGCTAGTGGACTAATAAGCAGAAATTCCTATCCATCTTCTGCTGAGGTCTAGTAGATATATTGTGAGAAAATGTATATAAAGATCCCTAGTATAATTGTTAGGATCGCAGCCACGTAGGAAGCCCAGAGATCTGGATCCCTGCGCTCACCCACACTACTATAGCCAGGCCTTGTTTCATCCCCTGTGAGCATCATCGATGATCTGAGTATATTAAGGTAATAGTATACAGATATCACACTTGCAGCAATCCCCACAATAGCAAGCCATGGAAGCGAGCCTACATATAGCCCCTCCCTATTCTGGGTTGCTGCTAAGAATAGGAAGAGCTTTCCCCAGAATCCTGGGAGGGGTGGGACCCCTATTAGATTGAGTAGGTGGAGCGCTAGTGAGAAGGATAGCTTTGGATCTGCGCTGCCGATCCCTCTAATTGCTTTCAGATCTAGGATACCCACTTGCCTCTTGATATAGTTAAGAGCAGCGAATACTCCTGACTTCCCGAGTGAGTAGGCTATGGCGTGAAAAGCGATCCCGAGCATAGCAAGCCTAAAGACCTCCTGGTTATCCGGGGATAGCGAGATCACGGCAAGCCCTATGAAGAAGAAGCCTATGTGGGCTATGGAACTATATGCTAGGATCCTCTGGGCATTGGTCTGGGTGAGAGGCGTTATGCTCCCTATAACCATGCTTGCAAATGACATGAAAGCAAGCACGGGGAACGCGTTCGCCGCTATGGGCCCTATGAACTTTAGAACCCATATAGTCAGTGCTAGAACACCTAGCTTTAGAGAGCCAGAGATCACAGCAACAACATAGGGGGACGCTACTCCATATACATCTGGCACCCATCCATGTGAGGGCACGGCACCAAGCTTAAATCCTATAGCTATTGATAGAAAAGCTATAGCTATGAACCCTATTACAAGGGAGACTCCAGGCATCGCATCTCCAAAGGCTCTTCCAAGAACCATATATGGGGAGGAGAGCGCTATCCCAAGGACTAGTAGCTGGGAGGCCAGCCCTCCCACGATGGAGTACCTCACCGACGCCTCGAGCGACTCTCTATCTCTAGCTAGGGCTAGCGATGCGAATGTTGTTATTGAGAGAAGTGTCCACGATGCTATAGCAGCTACAGGATCCCTTGCTATAGATAGCATTATAGATGCTAGAACTCCCATAAGTATCATTGATAAATAGATATGCACGCTGTCTGTGGCATCTATTGGGAGGGTTATAACACCTATAATAGCCCCTAAGAGAATCGCTATAGCTATTGGGTATGCGACACTATCCATGTTCACTAGAAACCCAGAGGTGGATTTAATATTGGCACCCGGTTGCGGAGGGCTCATAATAAGTATTACAAGGGCTATTACAAGGGCTGTAAGAGCTACGTATTTGGAGCCCCTAGCCCCTATGCCGAGGAGCTCTGCTAGTGGCATTGATAGAGAGAAGCCTGCTAGAATTGGGAAGATTAGGAGAAGCTGATCCACAGGTAGGATGCTCACTAATATCACCTCCCAAGCTGGAGTAATATTAGGAATATGGCTCCGAGCATCATAATGAGTAGATAGCTATTTATAATCCCCGGCTGGTATCCCCTGAGAATCTTGCTAAATAGATCGAATCCTCTGGGGAGGATCGTGTGGTATATTCTATCTATCAGATCTCCTTCGAAGTATCTGCCCACAGACCTCACAGACCTAGCCCCACCATCCACGAATATGGCATAGATAATGGAGTTTATATACCATCTATCGTATAGGAACCTATTTATACTAATAACTATTGGGTTGCTGCGCATAGCATCGATAACGTGGGGGCCGCGTCTTCTATATATTTCTATGGAGATGAGGGAACCCATGATAGCTATTACAGCTGATATAGCTATGAGATTTAGTCTATATTTGATCTCTGGGATCTCGAGATCTATTCCCCTCAGAGAGATCTTAGAGAAGCTATTAATAGCTAGACCCCATATAATGCCCATAATAGGGGTTGCTAGTGCTAAGAGGAGGTAAGGCGTGTAGGCAACAGGATCCTCGCCGTGGAACTCTTCACCGCCTTTTTCCATATATGTTTGCAATTTCTGGGGCGCTGCATATAATATTGAGATCATTCTGAGGGTATATAGAGCCGTTAACAGGGATGTTATCATAGCCAGCACCGCTGATAATGTGAACCCGGATTCCACAGCAGCATCGATCACAAGATCCTTGCTCCAGAACCCAGAAAATGGTGGTAGCGCTGCTAAGCCCAGAGATGCCAAGATCATCGATATCATCGTAACTCTTAGCTTAGATGCCTTATCCACCATCTGATCTATATACCTGGTTCCGAGGCTGTGGATCAGGATCCCCGCTCCCAAGAAGAGAGCAGCCTTGAACACAGCATGGCTCAGAAGATGGGCAAGTCCAGCCACTATACCTATGCCAGGCTCGTGAAGCATGGCTGAGTACGAGGCTGCCATGAACATATAGCCTATCTGGGATGCCGTTGAGAAGGCTAGGATCAGCTTTAGCTCTCTAGCAACAAGGGCCATCGTAGCCATCATAAAGGCTGTGAAGATCCCTATCCCACCCACCGCGGCTAGGTAATCATTTACCTGGGAGATCGCCGGGCCTCCAGCTAATGACGATGCTGAGATGAATATAGGCACGAATCTCAGCATGAAGTACACGCCTGCCTTTACCATGGTAGCCGCGTGGATCAATGCAGAAACGCTTGCAGGACCAGTCATAGCGGTTACTAGCCACTCGTGGAGGGGGAACTGTGCGCTCTTGGCCAGGGCGCCCAGCGTGAACATGAATAGGAAGCCGGCCAGAACCCCTCTCGAAGCTAGATCGCTCGTTAGTGGGGCTAGGCTCTTATAGAGATCAGGTATATATGTAGTCCCGGTGATGATCATTATGGATGTTAGTCCCAGTATAAAGCCTATGTCGGGAACCCCCGTCATGATTATAGCTCTAACACCTGCATGGCTGGGAGTGAACCACATAGGTCTTCCAAGAGCCTTTCTACCAGGTTCCCCGACCCATGCATGCTCATCATCCCTATACCAGTGGCTTATAAGGGCATAAGATGCTAGAGACGTTCCCTCCCAACCTATTAGAAGCATTACTAGGTTGTCACTCATTACCAGCAGGAGCATAGATCCTACGAAGAATGTGAAGAATACCCAGTATCTATGCTCACCATAATCCCCCCTCATGTAGCTGAGGCTGTAAACACCTATAAGGAACGACACCCACGCTACCATCGCTGTAAGGGTTAGCGAGATACCGTCAAGATATACCCCAAGATCTATGCTTACAATGCCACCATGTAGGGGAAGCTCTAGCCAGCTATATCTAGGACTTACAAGCACATCCCCAGATGCTATGAAGGTGATGATAGCCTGTGTTGTTAGGAGAGCGCTAACACCTATCGAGATAGATCCTATATAGGCGGACACCCTCCTATTGAAGAGGCCGATAAGGCCCGATAAAAATGATCCTATGAAGGGTATGCCCCATATAAGGGGTAGCCATTCTATAGAGAGGGGCATCATGATCACCTGAGTAAAATAGGTATTATAGATGTGACAGCGCTTGACAACGGATTCACTATAAGGGATGCTATAACCAGTATCGCTACCGATGTCACCGCGGTAGCTGTGATGGATGCCACCGCCCCTAGCGATACCTCAGAAACCTCTTCCTCACCGGGCTCTCCAAAGAATATCCTTTTCATTGTGATAAAGCTATAGGCTATTGTCAGCCCGAAACCGGCTATAGATGCTGTGATCACCATCAATATAGATCCTAGAGACATAGATCCTCCCCTAAATACTAGATCTGCAAGCCCCATTAGCACCAATGTCTTGGATATAATCCCTATAGTTGGTGGAAGCCCTGAGATCGTTAGAAAGCCTAGCAGAGATGATATTGCCGTGTAGGGCATCTTAGATGCAAAGCCCCCCATCTTATATATATTCCTAAGGCCCTCAGCACCAACTATTATGTTCCCAGCAGCCATGAAAAGAGAGGCCTTTCCAACTGCGTGTGTTAGATAGTGTAGAAGAGCCCCAGCGACTCCAGAGGGCGTCATTGTCGCTAGACCTAGTAACATGTAGCCCATCTGGGATATGCTGCTATAAGCTAGGAGTCTCTTGAAATCCTCCTGGTAGAGGGCTAGGATACCTCCATATATAATAGTTATAAGGGCCCAAGCTATGAGGGGCCATTGATATGTTTGCATAAGAGCCGGGTAGAGGATAACGAGGATCCTATATATACCCAGCCCGGCTAAGCCTATTAGGTTAGGGCTCAGAAGAGCTGAGACAGGTGTTGGGGCCTCTGCATGGGCATATGGTAGCCATATATGGAACCCAAATGCGGGGAGCTTTATTAGAAGACCTATCAGTATTAGGGCGAATGATATGCTTCTCAGAGACTGATCCGCTATTGTGGCTGAGCTTCCTACCGGGTATAGATGATCCTTGGTTATGGCTATATAGTCAAAGTTGCCGGCTGACAGGCCATATATGAAGGATCCTATTAGGAAGAGGAATGCGCCAGCGTGGGTCCATATGAAATACAGGAAAGCGATCCTTATCCTATCGCCATAGCCATAGAGGGCTATGAGTATGAAGGATGTTATGAGGGATATCTCTAGGAAGAGATAGAACTCAACTATATTAGTGGATAGCGAGACCCCTAGCATAGATGCAGCGAATAGCGTGTAGTTTAGGTAATAAATACCCCAGGAGTCTCCCCCGAGCTCGCGGAATCTGTGCTCCATATATGGTTTCGAGTATATTGCAACGAATATAGATACTAAAAGAACACCTATTATCACCGGTAGGTTGAACTGGTCTATTATAAAGCCTATCGATCCTATCGGAGGGCCGAGGACTATCGGTATTTCTAGATACGGGATGCCAAGTATAGATGCTAGGAGGATAGCTATTGCTGAGTATGTGAGGGATAGCGATGAGATCAGAGTATGAGCCCTAGGAGAGATCCTTCTAGAAAGTGCTAGAGATATTATAGATGCAGCTGCAGGAACAGCTACCGAGCTTAGGAGTATGTATATAGCTCTCACCTCTCTCTACTGACTAGCTCCTCGGTATCCACGTTCCTAGCTACTTTGAATCTAAACACCCCGATCATTATAGAGAATATGAGCACTATCTCTGAAACAGCAAGCACTATTGCAAAGATCACTATAGATACTAGCGTGGGGATTACCTGCACACCCCCTGAAGAGGCCACCAGATTGCCGAGCGAAAGGATAGCCAGGACAACTGAGTTGAACATAACCTCTATGGATATTAGCATCCTAACCATGTTTCTGCTACTTAATACGCCATAGACTGACACTAGGAACAGTATCGCCGATATTAGGAGGAATATATTCATCTCCCACCCCTCCCCCTAGTAATACTAACAGCAGCCATGAGGGCGACTGAGAGGGATAGGAACACGAGAAGGGCTGGGAGCCAATAGCTCTGAGATATATATCTACTTAGGAGTGAGTAGTCGCTAAGGGAAGGCGGGATCTGCTGTGGATTCTCTGTGGAGAATGCTAGATAGAATATAGGAGATGATGAGATAATAGCCACGATAAGGCTTCCAAGCCTATTAGCCCTTCTCTCCTGCACCTCTCTTATCATCGAAACGCTCATTATTATGAAGAGCACGCCAGCACCTATATATATTATTATATGGAGTATTGCTACTATAGCGTATCCCAAGATTGCTATTAGGGATGCTACCATCAGGCCTAGGAGTGATAGGTGTGTAGCACTATATACGAGGTTTCTAGATAGTATTACAAATATTGAGAAGACTATTGCTAGTAATCCTATAACAGCTGGTACGAGGAGATATAGATCTATATAGGGTATCTGCATAGATACTCACCCCCTATTCACGGGCTCATATATAAAGCCTCTTCTCTCGTCGAACTTTATCCTCATCTTCACGGCTCCCTTGCTCGGATCACTCTCCCTGGGATCCTTGGTGAACTCTTCAAGGTTTGTGAGCATATCTTCATACCTATCATAGGCAACGTCGTGGATCGTTGTCGTGTCAAATGCCTCGACAGGACATATATCTACGCAGTAATAGCAGAATATACACCTACCCCAGTTGATTACGGGCTTCTTTTTCTTCTGGGGGTTGAGAACCATTCTAATAGCGTCTGACGGGCATATTATATCGCATAGTGAGCATCCTATGCACACATCCTCTAGAAGCCTGAACATTCCTCTATACCATGGTGGCTGTTCAAGAGCCTGCCTTGGATAGTCAACAGTGATTCTAGTTGGCTTCAAAACATACCTAGCTCCGGTAGCTAGAGCCTCTAGATTCCTCAAGACACTAGACCCCAGCCTAGGGATCTCAACTCTATAGAATCTATTCTTCTCCGGTGCAGCCTTCTCAACAATAGAACCCAGATCTGATCCTGACCCCATCCACCATCCCTCTAGCCCCACCTAATCCACCCACCATAGACCAGGACTATAGACCATATGAGGGAAAATATTGAGAGGGCGAAGATATAGATCCAGCCGAGCCTTATAGCCTGATCAAGCCTATACCTCCCATATATAGCTCTGAGGAAAACCGCTACCAGGCTTAGCACAGAGAGCTTGATCATCACCACCAAGCTAGGGATTAGGAAGCCCAGTAGGAAGCCCTCCCCTCCTTGCACAGGTAGCCAACCACCTAGGAAGACTAGAGAGAGTATGAGGGTATATACATATAGCTTTATATATGCAAGGCCCATTGAGAGGCCGAACATTAGGCCACTGTATTCCGTGTACGGTCCTGCCACGACCTCGGTCTCTGCCTCTGAGATCTCGAAGGGGAATCTAGAGGTTATCCTGAGCACGGCTATGAAAGATGCTATGAAGGCGAATGGATTCAGGATCATGCCTGGGAGTATATATTGTCTCTCAACGATCTCACGGAAGTCTAGGCTAGAATAGATCACAGCCATAGATATAAGGGATATTATGAGAGGTATTTCGTAGGAGACCATTAATAGGGCCTCTCTTAAGGAGCCGATGAAGGCGAATTTATTATCCGACGCCCAGCCCATGATTACTATGAAGATTGGCGCAAGAGATATTATTGCTATGGCTGCCAGCAGGGATAGATCGCTATTCAAGGGAGGATTCAGCATTGGCGAGACCGGGATAAACGCTATTGGGAGCATCGAGAATAGTATAGCTAGTCCTGGCGATATTAGAAATGGCACTACATCGCTCCTTCTAGGTATAATAACCTCTTGGAATGAGAATCTTATCAAATCGGCGAAGCCCTGGAGAGCACCCCCAATCCTCCTCGAGACCCACAGAGGGCCGTATCTGAGCTGGACAAGGGCAGCTATTTTCCTCTCTGCCCATAGCATTAGGGCGGCTATGATAACTATTGCTATGAGGCCTGGATATATTATCATATATCCAAGCCCTATGATCGTTTTATATATAGTCTCGTTGAGGCCCAGGATCTCCTTTAGAAGCATGATCTGAGGATACATCATCTATCAGCCTCCGGCGGGAAGTAATCTATGGAACCATATATAGCTGGGAGATCTGCTAGCCTGTGGCCCGGAACAAGGTATTTGAATAAAATAGCATTTCTGTAGGAAGGTGTTGTCCATCTAAACCTATAGGGTCTCGGAGATCCATCGCTTACAAGGTGGAAAAGCGCTTCCCCCCTACCAGCCTCCACCCTCGAGGTCGCCTCTCCCTTTGGAGGCTTTAGGCTTGCAAAGATTCCTGGGAACTTGACTCTCCTAGTCTCCTCATAGATCTTCTTCATTAAGGGATTAAACATCTTAGCTATCTGGGGGTTTATTATATCCCCGCTAGGGATCTTTCTCAGCGCATCCCTTATTATATTAATACTCTGCTTGATCTCCTCAAATCTTACAAGGGTTCTCGCATATGCGTCCCCCTCCTCGGCTACAGGCACCATGAAATCCAGCTCCTCGTACGCCTCATAGGGATCAGATACCCTTACATCGAAGTCAACACCTGAAGCCCTTAGATTAGGGCCTGTTATCCCTAGCTTCACGGCATCGTTCTTTCTGAGGACGCCTACCTCTCTAAGCCTATCCTCTATAACGGGGTTATAGAGGAAGATCTTATACCAGTCTCTAAGCCTCCTCTCCATATATCTCAGAGCCTTCTCAACATTGTCTGGAAAGTCTTGGGGCATATCTCTTCTAACGCCTCCAGGTACTACATATGCGTATGTTATCCTAGCACCGCTCAGCTGGTTTGCAAGCTCTACAAAGAGCTCTCTATCTCCGAAACCCCACATAAATCCTGTCGAGTGGCCTATGAAGATGGCCAGTATACCTATCCCATATAGATGGCTAGCTATTCTAGTAAGCTCAGCTAGTATTGTCCTGAGATACTTAGCCCTTGGCGGGGGCTCTATGCCCATTAGCTTCTCAAGAGCATTTATATAGCCTATTGTCATGGGCGTAGTATCTAGAAGGCTCGGCCTCTCGACCAGGGGTATTGTCTTCATATATATTCTATTCTCGCTTAGCTTCTCAATGGTTCTGAAGACAAACCCTATGTCGGGATCGCACCTAACTATTATGTCTCCATCTACCCACACTCTTAGTCTCATATGCCCCGACCCTGGGTGTGTGGGGCCGATCTGGAGTTCTATAAGCCTTTCACCCTCCTCGGTAACACCTAGATCTCTGCTCTGTATCAGCTCCCTGCTTATCTCTTCAACAGCTATTGTATCAGGCGTCATCCTAGCCACCTATTTCCACGGCTCCTCTACTTCTCCAGCCTTTCTACTCGGTACCTGGAAATCCTTTCTCCCAGGCCATAGCCCTTCAAACTCCTCTGGGAGTAGGAGCCTCCTTAGATCTGGGTGACCCTCAAACACTATGCCGAGCATCTCCCAAGCCTCCCTCTCCTGGAACTCCGAGCTCGGCCATATCTGTGTCAGGGTTGGGGCTCTAGGGTTCTTTCTATCCAGTTTGGATCTGAGCACTACAATGACTCTTCTCAAACCCCTGCCATAGGATCCTATATGCACGAGAAGCTCTATAATCCCCTTATCAGGGTAATCCACCCCTGTTAGAGATTTCACGTGGTCGAACCCGAGCTCCCTGAGGATATTCGATGCATCGAGAATCCTTGATACATCTACCTCGATATTAATGACACCGCTTCTCTTATCAGCCTCGACCTTTGTAGCTACCCCTTTTAAATGCTCTGAGAGCCTCGCAGCTAGATCTTCAAGGGCCTTTCCAAGGGATGCTCTAAGCTGAGACGCCTGCTGGGGAGAGGTCACTCTATATCACCATCATTTCTCAGCTAGGCTGGCTTCTCCACCAATAGGCTTTTCTCGATCATCTCTAGATCGTGTCTCACTACTCCCTTATTCCTTATCCTCTGTTGAAGCATGATAATAGCTCTAGCAAGGGCCTCCGGTCTCGGAGGGCAGCCAGGTATATATATATCCACAGGTATGACCTCATTAGCCCTCACAACATTATAGCTATTCCAGAAAAGCCCTCCATCTATCGCACAGGCCCCCATAGCTATGACGAACTTGGGATCTGCCATCTGCTCCCAAGTAACCCTGGCGACTCTAGCCATCTTCCTCGTGAGAGTCCCCTCTACAACTATCAAGTTAGTCTGTCTCGGAGAGACAAAGGGGAGGGATCCGTATCTCTCGAGATCAAATCTAGGTGCATAAGCAGCCCCGAGCTCTACGCCACAGCAGCTCGTCATTAGATGCACAGGCCATAGGGAGAAGGCGTTGGACCACTCAACTATATCCCTTATAGGTTTCCTCTCAATAAGCCATCTCAGAACCTTCCTAGTAACTAGATCCAGATCCCCTATAAAGACTAATCCGCCTTCCATAAGTCAATCACCCCAGCCTTTCTAAGAGCATATATAAAAGATGGGAGTATGAAAACAGATGAGAGGAGGATCAGTACTAGGGAATTCACAGCAATTCCCACAACTGAGGAGAGGGCTATAAATAGTATGAGGACTACATAGGATTCCATGGCTATGAAGAGGAGTAGATATGGATAGTACTGCATTAAGAAAAACCCCCTACCCCTCCCTGAGGGAATATTACCACTCTCAAACCTCTCAAGTTTTGTAGGATAATCTATAGGAGGAGATACCGCCCTCCCAATGAGATACGCTATAAAGGGGAGGACGAGGAAGATAATCCCAGTTACAGCGAGAGTAATTATACCTGCAACATCCATTTAAATCTACCTCTACATATATAAATAGCTACCAGGCATATAAGCTTAGAGGCCTCGGAGATAGCGATCAATCGAATATTATAAAAATATGATCTATTTAAATCTATATATATTAGCATTTTCTCTAGAACCTAGAAGGGATCATTCAATAAAGAATGGTGTTAAGCATAGAGAACAAGCCTCGCCCCCTAGGACAAGATACGTATCTATCGAGAATAAGACTTCCATGAGTATATTAGATCTGAGGGCTCCCCACCATTAATGGCGGGACTCTGCATCTACCGGAGCTTCTGATTATCTCTCCAGAGCCCCTAATGGTTGTGGCATCGCCGATCAGCACCGCCGCCAGCATCGGGAGGCATGGGCTCATAGCCCGCTAAGCTCACCCACACTCAAAACCAACGATAACCACGATAGAGAGAATATAAGCACAAACCTCCCCACTCTAAAGGACAAAGCTTCTGAGAAAGATGATGAGTATAGAATAAAGCTTTGAGAGCTTAGGGAACAATGTATCTTAACTCAATGATCATTAGGATAAAAATAATAACCCCACATCAGAGGGACGCATCCGGACTGGAAAATAGAAGATGATCTATTATTGAATTAAAAAGTTATAGGATTAAAAGTAGAAAGGAGATAGATCAGATCTGCATAGAGCTGAGATCATCATTCAACTCAACATTCTAAAGAGCATCCATAACACTGCCCTGAGACCATGGACCAGCCGGGGTTGAACCCTTTTTCATTATATTAGAAATCTTTTTATATTCTTTCATTATCAATTAATGGCTGGAGTGGAGGTTTAGGGGCGAACGAGGTCCAGGGATAATGGCTAGGGGAAGGAAAAAGAGGGATAAGAAGCGGATGTGGTTTGTTAAGCCAGGAGATAGAGAGTTCGGGCATTGGAAGAGGTCGTGAACATATACACTAGGATGCTTTGGAGATGTGCTTCCCCACGCATCTAGGAATATTATTGAGAATTACTATAGGCTTAAGAATGGAAAGTATCGAGAGCTAAGGAATATCTATCCCAACATACCATCCCACTATGTTCACGGAGTGTGCCAAGATGCTGTTGAAAGGGTTTCCTCTTTTAGGAGGAACAGGGCTAGGCAGTACTCTAGAGAGATCTTCAGAGAGATCGTTAAGTACTTAAATCTAAGGGAAAAGGATCTGAAGAATAAGAAACTTGTGAGACTTCTATGGGAGAAATCTTGGGAGATTGCTTGGGATCAGGCCGATCTAGAGATGAGCAATGGAATACCAGTGCTGAAGATCAATAGTGTTAGCCTATGGCTAGTTGATGACCACATATGGAAACCAGTAAACCCTACTAAGATCAATATAAATGGTTTTGAGAACATTTTCTTCACAAGTGTTGCCATTAATACCCATAGGGGCTGGGTGCACCTCGATCTAGAGCCTTCTAAGGAGTTCTACAAGCTTCTTGCTAGAGGCTTCAAACCAACATCCCACGCAAAGATCAAGCTTGATAGGAAGAGTAGGAGGGTGATATTCCACCTATCCCTAGAGAAGGAGGTTGAGATCTACAAGCCTGGGAATATTAAGCCTGTCGATGTTAATGAGAACTCTGTAGCAACTCTCTATGAGGCATTCGCAGTAATCCTCGAGACAGATCTTGCAGAGACGACACTGGGCTATAGCTATAGGAAGGAGAGTATTCAGAGGAGAAATGGATCCGATAGCGGGAAGACTAGGAAGGCTATGGAGAAGCTTAAGGAGGGGAAGAAGAGGGACTATAGGATGAAGAAAGCAAACATGATAGTAAGGGATGCCATGAGGATGAAAGGAGTAATAGTTATTGAGAGGATCTCAAGGGACAATATAAGGGTTATGATTGCTAGGTATAGGAACAAGCAATTGAGGCACAGGATATATCAGAGTGCATTGAAGGGTGAGCTGAATGCGATAATAGATAAGGCTAGGGAATATGGTGTGCCGGTATTGATGGTAGATCCCAGGAATACATCTAAGATATGCCCGATACACAAGGCTGTAATAGAGTATGGGGAGGATAGAATAGGGATATGTAGCAAGGGGGCGAGAGGTGGCATAGGGAGGTAGTCGCATTGATCAATATTTATCTTAAAGCCTTCGAAGCACTGCATGAGGGCATTGCCCAGAAGGGCTTCGGGGTTCTAGGCATAGCCCTAGATGGGAGCCCGGTGCCGCTGGGCTCAACAGCCACCAATGAAACCACAGGGGTATCCAAAACCCTGTGGGGGAGGTGGAAGTCCCCCGATGCCGCAGGATCAAAACCCTGTGGATCAAGAAGCAAAGCAATCCAAAACAAAAGAAAATCAATAACCATCGGGGGACAAGCGGAATCCCTTCTCAGCTAATTCCTAGCTTCTCCTTTATAAACTGTTTTAAAGCGACAGCATTGTTATAGTTTAGCGATTTCGTCGAGAAGATCAGCGTTACATTGCCTCTCTTAGCTAGTTCAACAAGCTCTTCAAACTCCCTTCTATCCTTTATCTCTTCCCAATATCTCCTCTTAAACTCCTCCCATTTGGAGGGGTCGTGGGAGAACCATGTTCTCAGCTCATGGCTAGGTGCTATCTCTCTCATCCAAAGATCTATTGCCGCGCTCTCTCTTCTAACACCTCTCGGCCATAGTCTCTCGACAAGGATCCTCATACCATCATCAGGCTCAGGAGGCTCGTAGATCCTCTTAACCTTTATAACCAGGGTTCCCACCAACATGGTAATTAAGCTAGGCAAAATATTTAAGCTAGCTCATTAGAGTCGTGATATCAGGATATCCCTTTCAAGGATCTTTATGGAGTATTTCCTGCCCCTTACCTCTAGCACCCTTCTATTTTTTGCTGATCTGCGTATTCTCACTATGTTATTGCAGTAGAAGCTTATGAGATCGGATCCTGAGGGCTCTATATCCTCCTCGACGTCTCTAACCTGGGCCGTGGCTATCACCCACTTACCGGACATCGATGCGATCTTCATCGTTGCGAGAATGCCGAGGAAGATTTCGCTAGCCCTTTTAACAGATCCAACGCTTGATCTATAGGGAGAGTTAACACTATCGATAGCAACTATGTTGTACTCTAATGCAGAAGCTTCAAAAACCAGCTGTGCTAAGTGGGCAAGGCTATATGCAAAGCCTATATAGAGCTCTGGAAAATCCAACATACCCAGCCTATCCATTCTCTCAACAACTATACTACCCTCTGTAGAGATATAGGCTGCACTCATACTACTTCTAAGCGACTCCCTCAAGATCTTCAACACAAGATTAGTCTTACCGGAAGCAGGCTCACCATATATTACAAGTGGCTCACCCTCTACAAACAAAATCTCATCCAGATCCTGAAGCCCCGAGGTTGGTCTCATGAAGCTCCAATATATCTTAAGTAACTCACAAAATAGCTTTGCCTTTTCTCTTAAGAACATAGTAGAGCGATTATATAGGCGGGCTCCCTCTACAGGCTTAGAGAAAGAGATTAAAGGGGTTCGGTTTTCATTGTGCTAGGTGTTTACCAAGCTCTCTTCCCTCGGCTTCAAAGTCCTCAGGACCCCCTTTTCACCGGGATCTATATCACTGGACTCCACTAGCTCTGGGCAGGATCAGGTGGGAGGGTAAGCAGAGAAGACTTGAAATAGTATATGAGGCTGGTAGGTGGCAAGCATACATATAGAGGTTGGTGTTGAGCTACCAAAATCAAATCCAATGGGCTATGTAAAGCCTAACTACAAGGATAAAAGGGTAGGATTATAAACCCTAGGAGTATTAGGCAGAGGGATCCTATTAGCGATAAAGAGGCTTTCATAGACATGGGTCTTAACAACCTATTCGCTGCAGTAATCTCGGACGGATCAGCATTGCTTATCAAAGGCGGAAAGATCAAGTCTGAGCATTACTGGTGGAAGAGGGAGATCTCGACATACCAGGCTGTAAGGGATCTGCCTAGGAGCTGGGTTCTCCAAACTGGGTAGAATATCATGAGAAGTACCTTAAGGCAATGTATAAGAGGGATGAGAGGCTCAGGCATCTCTACATAACATCGATAAGATTCCTAGCGGATGATCTATATAGAAGAGGAGTTAAGAAGCTATACATTGGATATCCATATATGCTTTCACAGGATAATGGTAATGAGTATAATGCTAATACATGGTGGTTTAGGAAGATAGTTCTTTGGATCGTGGATATATTCATGGAGCATGGCATAGACGTGGAGATAGTCCCTGAGGATTACACAAGCAAGGAATGCTCAATATGTGGAGTAAAACACAAGAAGGGGAGGGTATATAGAGGGCTATATATGCAAGAAGACTAGGAAGAAGATCAATGTAGATATAAACGCTGCGCTGAACATAGCGAGAAGGCTGGGACACAGGATAAGGATATCGAGGAAGATTGAGAGCTACTTGGTAGCACATAATGGTGTAAGACGATTAATCCCTCTCCAGGGGGCTAACACCCGAGACCCCAGCATAGAAACCCCGCCTCTTTAGGGCGGGGAGGGTGTCATCCTAATCCACGGCTCTACCTTTATCGCTTCCTCAGGATCATTGCTGTGGAGAAACCCTGCACCTTGGTTCTCCTATATCTCTTGATATCTGTATGAACCCTGCTTGGGCCTCTACAGGAATTTTCTACCGAACCTTTATAGATCAATATGAAACCCAAAACAGTTCATGAAGGTAGTTTCCTAGTAAACAGTGATCCATAGCTTAATCCTTCTATCTACATCTTAATCATAACTGAAAGCTTCATCCTTTAGGGCAAGGATGTGTCATATAGCACGAGATCCCCTGTAGCGTTAGTCTCAACTAGGGTCTACACGGCATAGGCTATGTTGAAACTGCAGGCCTGTGTCTAGGCCTAATCAGCTTCATGGTGTTTGTAAATATTGCTAATAGCTAATTACTGTCGAGTGGAGAACGCTTATAAGTAGCTATAGACTATTTTTTATTGGAGACCCTGGGCGGCGCCCCCGAATGTCGAGGCGCCCGCAGGCCCCCTTTCTTTTTATGGTTCGAAGGGTTTCAGGTATTCCCACTATACTGGTTTTATGAGCCTCTGTGCGTAAGATTATAGGTAGGTGATGTGTTTGGTCTATGATACATCAAAGACAAAGGCTTATTTGAAATCATTCGGGGTCAGCGTATCTCTATGAGGAGGAGATGTTGAAACTTGTTGAGAGAGGTGGGGATGATCCTAGGAGGTTTTTGATGGAGGCTGTGAAGCTGACCGAGAATCTTAATAAGAAGGTCTTGGAGATCGTTGAGCATGTGCTCCACATAGAGACCTAACTTATGAGGACGCTTGTTGAGAGAGCCATAGGCTCTAGTAATGATTCTCATGGATGATCTCTATGGATAATATGGTTAAGATATTCTGTGGTTCTGAGGACATGTGCCTCGAGGAGCTGGGAGAGATTCTCAGTCTATATAGGGATCTGCACAGGATCTGCGAAGATATTGATGTCGATGTGGACTTCGATCCTAAGGTATATCCTCTAATAAGCAGTATGAAAAATCCCAGAGATCTCGTAAGAATAGTTACTAATATAATGCAAGATCTTGGGATTGATATGGATGAGGATAAGGTTCTCAGCTATATATTGGGAAGGAATGAGTTCGATGATAGGGGTTCGATAGCGTCCTATATATAGAAGGCTACTATATAAAGCTGCTAGGAAGAGGCTAGGACATCTGAGCTGGGATAGCGGTAGATGCCCTATTTGCTATTTAATACCGATAGCTAGGGTGGTTAAGAAATCCTCCCAGATAAATAAATATGCTTTATTATAAAACAGTACATTTAAATATAATCCAGGCAATATTTATACTATATATAAAATTTAAGATAATTATTCATATATAAGATATTATCTATGCTATATCCTTGAATATAATGTCTTGGAGAATACTTCCAATATATCTATCAAAAATATTCTTGGAATCCTCTAGCGCATAGGCTGCAAGCATGTAGATTCCTTTTCCCAGGTATAGCTTTACTTCCTCATATGGATCTCCTCTCGCGAGGGTCCACCATAGGCTTCCTCTGAGCCTTTCATTCTTTGGATCTTCTATATCATCTGTTAGAAAGCCTCTCATAATATCTATATCATCTTCCACAGGGCCCTCTGGATACTTTACTCTTCTGCCTATATCATCCCTTCTGTTTATATTCATGATCGCATTCGGATCGAAGCCGTGCCTCTTCATATTGAGTAGATATATATTAGGAGAACCCCTATGAAGATCCGCTACCCTAGATCTCCCATATCCCTTAAGAACCTCTAGAACCCTCCTCGCAACCGATTTCCTCATACCGATCACAGCTGTCTCAACTAATCCATTCGGGAGGATTGGAGATGCCACATCCCATACTCCTAGCTTGGCCAGAAGTTTTCTTAGAAGCTCTGATTCTATATACGGCATGTCCACAGGCACCGCAATCGCACACTCATCCTCACAGATCCTTAGGGATGCGAGTATACCTGCAAGGGGCCCTCTAAACCCCTCGACATCAGGGGTGTAGATTGCTTCGCCTAGAACCCCCCTATATTTCTCAACCCTTTCCGGGGTTCCTGTTGAGACAATTATTTTATCTGCTACCTCTAGAAGTGTATCATATATAATTCTTATCATTGGCTTGCCCCCTATTGGATACATCGCCTTATCGATCCACGGTTCGCCCGGCACTTGGAATCTTCTTGACATACCGCCACTAAGTATGATCCCACATATACCCATTAAGAGCACCTCATGACCTTCCCCGCCCTTAAGGGGTGGGGTTTCGAACCTCTGGGTCTCGGGTATTAGCCCTCTGGAGAGGGATTAATGGCTTAACACCATTGTGCGTTACCAAATAGCTCTCTATCTTCCTCGCTATCCTTATCCTGTGTCCCAGTCTTCTTGCTATGTTTAGTGCTGCATTAATATCTGAATTGATCTTCTTCCCAGTTTTCTTGCATTCATATAACCCTCTATATTTTCTTCCGTTTTTATGCCTGATTCCACATATGGAGCACTCCCTGCTTGTGTGGTCTTCAGGGACTATCTCAACATCTATGCAATATTCCATGAATATATCCACTATCCAAAGAACTATTTTCCTGGACCACCATATGTTTGTGTTATACTCGTTGCTATTGTTCTGCGTTAGCATTATTGGGTAGCCTATATATAGCTTCTTAACTCCTCTTCTATATAGATCATCCGCTAGGAATCTTATCGATGTTATGTAGAGATGCCTGAGCCTCTCATTCCTAGTGTACATTGCTTTAAGGTACTTCTCATGGTATTCTTTCCATGTTGAGAACCTAGCATTCCTAGGCAGATCTCTTATAGCTTGGTATGTTGCTATTTCCCTCTTCCACCAGTAATACTCAGACTTGATAGATCCACCTTTAACGAGCATAGCAGATCCGTCTGTAGTTACCACAGCGAATAGGTTGTTAAGCCCCATATCTATGAAAGCTTTCTTATCGCCAATAGGATCCCTCTGCCTAATACTCCTAGGGTTTATAATCCTACCCTTCTTATCTCTGTAGTTAGGCTTTACATAACCCCTTCTGTTAGACTTAGGAGGCTCAACATCAACCTCTATTGGTATGTATGCCTGCCGCCTACCAGCCTCATATATGATCTCAAGTCTTCCCTGCTTACCCTCCCACCTGATCCTGCCAACATATCTTATCCTGAGATTAAAGTCTTTGAGTACAAGGTAGCCTTCACCCTCGTTTATAGGCTCTAGATAGTATCTATCACTTCTAACGAATATATGTATCTCTTTCTCACCTGTAAGCCTGTCCTTCCAATAGCCTGGTGGAGAGACCTTTCTGATATGCGGCATTAGCCTACCCTGTTTCTTCAGATCTAGTTGCTTGAAGAACGTGCTCCAAGCCTCATCGTTCTTCTGAATAACGGCTTGAGCATTAACGCCTAATGTCTCATTATACTTGTAGTAGTACTTGCTGTTAATTTCATAGTTCTTCTTTCTCGTTAGCTCTCCTTTGATGAATGCCTGTCTCTTCTCATAGTTAAGCTCATTGAATAGCTTGACACATGTCAAGCCAATACCCATGAGGTCCTCATGCTCACTCTCAGATGGTAGCAGTCTTAGCCTAACAGTTCTATGATTTTTCTTCAGCCTCTCCGCTATCTCTTCTCTTAGGGCTTGGAGGGGGTCGGGGCGCCCATCCGCGAGTAAGGATCGGGGAGTCGTCCCCCCTTGGGTCATCCTTCCAGCACATTCACCCACGGAGGACACCCCCAACCCCACAACAAACTACAACTAGAGGTTTAAAAGCACAATGCTCCAAAGTCCTACCCCGCCTTAAAAGGCGAGGTTTACTAAGTTTTAATATCAGATTCCCCATTCTAGGGGCATCACCTGTTCAGGGCCGGGGGCCACGGTTCCGGTGGGACCATCGGGATCTCCCTTCCCACACGGGCTCCTCTCCACCAGTATTATTAACAGAGCCTTAAAAATCTCCAACCCCGCCTGAAAGACGAGGTTTCCATATAATTTCCCCTATATCTCTGGGAACGGCATAGCCCGGGATCGATGATAGTATCTCCGCAAATTCCCTGCTTCTGAGCTTATCTAGAAAGGATCTCACAGCCTCCTTACCTAGCCTAGGTATCTGCACTAGGAAGTCATATCTTTCCCACCCAAGGGATATGAAATCCAGTCCATACATATGCGCGGCAGCCCTTATCCCTATACCGGTGTCAGCCCTTCCTTGGGCTATTGCAGCGGCAACCGCTGTGTGTGTCTTAACCTCATAGTGATAACCCCTTATCCTTGAGGTAAGATCGTCGAATGATACCCCTAATTCCCTGGCTATCTCCCTCAACATCTTGTCCAAGAGGATCCTAGTCCCCGTATTCCTACCCCTGTTAACGATCCTAAGGTTCTTCTCAATAATGTCTCTCACATTCTTGATCCCGTGGGGATTGCCCTTGGGAACTATTATCCCCTGCTCTCTCATATAGCCCTTCACTAGATAAACGTTCTCCACCCCGTATCTCTCTAGAATATGTTATACTCCATGGTCTCGCTGTAGACTAGGTGTGTGCCGGCTATATCAGCTCTGCGCCCCTGATCTTTGACCTCATAGTCAAGCCCCTTATAAAGAGGATGCTGTGCCTACCGGAGGAGAGGCATGTTATAAGGGCTAGGCTGGCCATGAGGGTTGAGGGTGCTAGAGGACGCAAGCTACTACTACCGGTGAGCCTTGTAGATGCAGGGACCTATGTTGCTGCCTACCCCCTACCCTCGGAATCTGGAGCCATAGCTACCCTCGCACAGGCAGATGGCTACACAGCTATCCCTGAGAATGTTGAGTTCGCTGCCGAGGGCGAGGAAGTCGCTGTGAATCTATTTTCTCCAACATATATGCCGGCAGATCTATATATCGTGGGTAGCCACGATCTAGGCCTTGACGGGCTCATACCCCTCATGAGGAGCTATAGAGTTAAGACCATATATGTGGGCTCTATAGGAGGGATCATAGCTATTAAGAGGGGGGAAGCTGGGATAGCCTGGTAATCCTATCACTAGCTTGCCATCCCTAGAGATCGAGATCACCGTGGGCTTGCCAGGCTTTACCTTGAGGCCGTGAACCACTATGCCTGGAGGCCCTATATCGCTGAGCACCTTATACGTTATATCTGATAAGCTGGCCGATGTCCCTCCCGATAGGATCACCATGTCGCCTATTTCCAACCCCTTTTCAATCATACCCCTGATCTTCTCAGGATCATCCCTAGATATTCCTAGGAGAATGGGCTCTGTCCCGAGTCCTCTGAGGGCATGGCTGATCGTGTATGAATTCACATCAAAGATCTTTCCTAGTTCTAGTCGAGACCCAGGCGGCACGAGCTCATCGCCAGTAGATATAACTGCTACCCTGGGTCTCCTATAAACCCTTACTCTCCGCATACCTATAGATGCTAGGACGCCCACCTCCCTCTCACCTATGACAATGCATTTTCTAAGCACGAGCTCCCCAGCATTATATCGGATCCTGCTGGCATTATGTTCTCACCAGGCGTTACAGATCTATATGCTATAACCTCTTCCCCAGATCTCTTAGTATACTCCACCATCAAGACAGAATCAGCACCAGGTGGAATTGGATACCCTGTCGACACCTCAACGGCTTCGCCACGCCCTATAGATGCTATTCCAAAACCCCCGGGATCTATCCTTCCAACGAGCTTTAGACTTACCGGGGTTCGGGTTTCATTGGGCTTGACATCTTTGATCAAGCCCTCTTCTCTTGGCTTCAAAGCCCTCAGGATCCCATTTCATCGGGATCCATATCACTGGGCTCCACCCGCTCGGGGTGACCCCAACCCACAGCTCCACCTTCATAGTTTCCTCTGGTTCATTGCTGTGGGGAACCCCCGCATCCTGGTTTTCCTCTTCCTTCTCCTCTTGCCTTCTAGATATCTCCTCCTAATGTTTATAGATGCAACCTTGTGCCTGTTCATTTTTAATCCACATCTAGGGCATTCGAAGACATGCCCCTCTTGGGTCTCCACAACATACCCGCATCTGGGGCATTCTCTAGATGTGTTGCTAGGATCTACATAGGCTGTTAATGCCACCTCTGACATCCTCTTATGTATTCTTTTCCATGGTGTTCTGGCATTCCTCTTCCTCCTATTCTTAGCCCTTTTCCTGCTAACGAGATCCTCCTTAT
>JAVVGE010000032.1:0-21341 GCA_032249255.1 Desulfurococcales archaeon
CTCCACTTATGAATTCCTCAGATCTCAGTAGCTTTAATAAGAACGGTATTGATGTTTTAATGCCCTGGATTTTAAACTCCTCAAGCGCATTCGCTAAATTATGTATAGCTTCTAATCTAGTTCTTCCATATGCTATCACCTTTGCAATTAAAGGATCGTAATAGGGGGGGATCCTTGTTCCAATTTCTAAGGCATGATCTACTCTGACCTCTTTCCTCTCTGGTATCCTAAGATCAACTATGACTCCAGGGGAGGGCATAAAGTTATTATCTGGATCCTCAGCATATACCCTTGCCTCTATTGCATGACCTCCAAATTCTTCAACATTCTTTAAGCTTAATTGTTCGCCTGATGCTATTCTCACTTGCCACTCTACTATATCTATTCCAGTTACTATCTCAGTTACTGGATGTTCAACCTGGATTCTCTTATTTATCTCACTTAAGTAGAAATTACCTGCCATATCTCTTAAAAACTCAACTGTGCAGGCATTTACACATCCTACTTCTCTTACTATTAGTGTTGCTAATTGTGAGATGTACTTTCTCGTCTCCTTATTAACTACGGGGGAGGGTGCTTCCTCTATTATTTTTTGATATCTTCTTTGCAGCGAACATTCTCTTTCTCCTAGCGTTACAATATTTCCATGCTGATCCATTAGTACTTGGACCTCAATATGTCTCGGTCTTTCTAGATATTTTTCTACATATAGCTCGTCTGATCCAAATGCTATCAAAGCCTCCCTACTTGCCGTCTCAAATAATGTATTCAGCTCTTCAGGGCTATTAACCTTTCTGATCCCCTTGCCACCGCCTCCCTTATCTGCCTTTAATAAAACTGGAAATCCGATCTTCTTGGCTATTTCCATAACCTCTTCTTTAGTTATAGGCCTTAGAGATCCAGGGACTACAGGTACGCCTACCTTTGCTGCTGCGGATCTCAAGAAAGTTTTAGATTCAAGCTTCTCCATGACTTTTGATGGTGGGCCTATCCATATTATTCCGAGATCCTCAACTGCTTTAGCAAATTTATAATTCTCGGCTAGGAATCCATAGCCTGGGTGAACAGCATCAACGTTTGATCTTTTTGCTACCTCTATTATTGCTTCGACGTTCAAATAACTTTTAAGGGGATTTGGAGGGCCTATATTGTAAGCCTCATCAGCGATTTTTACATGCATTGCACCGGAGTCGGCATCTGAGTATATAGCCACGGATCTTATCCCTAATTTCTTTAGCGTCCTAATTATACGCACAGCTATCTCTCCTCTGTTGGCAATTAAGACTTTATTGATCCTGGGCATCACATGAACCTCTCTTCTCTTTATTGTTTTAAGCTAGGATCTTTTCAGGATTTTATCAGGACTGCTCAAAATTGTTTTGAGCTCTCTTCTTGCTTTTATTGCCTCTTCTAATGTGGAGTATTTGAACCTTATATAGTCTCTGCCTGGTATCCCTTGAAATACCTTCCAAACATCTGCATATATTACCTGGCCGGCTATTACAAAACCCCCACCACATGGACCATCAGGACCTAATATTATGATTTGATCTCCACAGACATTTAAGCCGCCAGGTAACTGATATCCCATATCAACTATGTTTGAGGGATGCAGTCCTGCCACTCCCCCTGATTTCCTAGCCCACTCCATTGGGAATATATCTTTAGGTGTGTCTAGCCGATAGCCAGATCGATCCGAGTTTCTGTTTATCTTGAAATTAGTATTATATATCTTTTCGTATCCATTATCAGTTATATATTCAGGAGCCGCTGTTGGCCCTGGAATCATTCGAACTACGTATGTGCCTCCTAAAACAGGTATATACTCACTTTTAACCCTTAGATTTTCATATTCCTTGATTTTTTCAGGATATATAGATCCCACATTTATCACATCACCTTTTTGCAATGGTCTCCCTTGATAACCTCCATATTTTCCATATACACATGTAGATTTGCTTCCAAAGAATAGAGGTACATCTATACTCCCACTTATAGCGAGATAAGCCCTGAACCCCTTACCCTTTGCTGAATATCCAAATTTTAATATATCTCCTTTCTTAACCCTTATACTCTCCCACATGTTGATCTGTTGTCCATTTAGTGTTGGCTCTAGATCAGCGCCTGTAATTGCTATTAACCCATCAAATCCCAGCTCGGCCTCAAATAGGCCTCCCGCTATTTCTATTGTAGCTTCCTCTGGAGGGTTCCCGACTAACAAGTTGGCTAGTGAATGCGAATAATGATCTGCTGCTCCTGAGGGGCTATATCCATATACATAATACTTCCATCTATATCTAAGATCTTCTATTAGAGATTGTACCCCTCCATTGATAATTCTTATATATCCGACTTCTCCTTTCATGATACCCACCACCTTTTTCATGGTACTGGGATGGATTTTTGGGCTTCTTTCTTCTTCCTTATAAATTCTTCGACTTCGGCTCTAACATCAGCTCTACTGACAAAATTAAGCCAGTCTTTTACTTTGAAGACGCTTTGTTCAATGGAATACATATATTTACTGGATCCCTCCTCGTGAACAAGCTTGTATATTTCTAATAATTTATCCTCGCTTATCTCATAGTACACAATCCTATCTGAGGATTGTAATAAGAAGGGTCTCTCTTTAAACGCTGGATGTTTTTGTAATATCTGATACGTTGGGATTGTTCTCCCTAACAACTGATAACCTCCTGGAGACTCTGTCGTGTAGATGTAGAGACACTGACCTCCTATACCTACAGCACCTTCAGGTGTATAGGTTCTCGTAGGATTATATTTGGGAGCCTCAATAGCGCTACGAGGATCCAAGGGTAACTGATATGTTCCTCCAGGCCAGAACAATTGGTGTACTAAGAGCCACTCAGACTGAAGGATTTTTTGTTTTAACTCGTCCTCAGTTAACCCGTTGTACATAGCGACATACTTGAAATTATGACCTTCTATTATATTTGGAGCATCATTTCTAATCACCTTCCTATAGTATTCAATGGCTCTTGTTGTTGCAGAGTCCTTAAATACTATAGGAAGTCTTATAATACGTGAGGAGAAGTACATTTCCTCAGGTGACGATATGCTCTCCTCTATTTCTTTTAGCCTTTTGATAAGGAGATCTATATTCACCTCAGACGGATCATATATAACGGTTAGTGTACGAAAACCTTGACCATAAGATATCACTCCAGGTATATCTTCTTTTTTTAAACGTTCTATAACTGTGAAAAGTCTAAAAGCATCCATAGGATCGAATACTTGTTCATCTCCATATTCAATCTGGAGAAATCCATCACCTGCTATTCTGAATATTATTTTTTTTCTAATTCCTCTAATCTCTGGAAGAATATCTATAATAGGACAATACTTAGAACCCATACACATGTTATTTATACTATCAGCTGCTACTGACATCTGAATTCACCTCTTCATAAGATTTATTTAACTATTTCACTAAGCTTAACAAGCTCAACACCATTTGCAGCCAATATTTCCCTTACCCTTCTAATAATCTGAGAAGCATTTGGTGCATCTCCATGTATGCAGATAGTCTCTACATCCATATCTATTAGTTTTCCATCAATCGTATCTATTTTCTTATCCTTAACAACCATTAGAGCCCTCCTCGCCACTATATCTGGATCCCATGCTTTTTTCACCCTCTCAATGATTATTCTTCCTTGGCTATCATAATTTAGATCAGGAAATGCCTCAGTAGCTACTCTCAAACCTTTGGATCTAGCTATTCTCCACAATGCGGTATTCTTTTCTGTTATAATTATTAGTTCTGGATTATATAGTCTGACGGCTTCCCCAATAGCTTCAGCATATGCATCGTCAGTTTCAGCCATTACATATAGTGCTCCGTGGGGTTTTACATGTTGCATTTTTAAACCTTCTGCCTTTAAGAATGCTTCTAAAGCTCCTAGCTGGTATAGAATATCTGCCTTTAGCTCTTCAGGATCCACCATTATTCTTCTTCTTCCGAAACCTCTTAGATCTTGAAGACCTGGATGTGCACCTACAGCTAAGTTGTATTTCTTTGCTATTTTAACTGTCGTCCACATTATAACTGGATCTCCTGCGTGAAATCCAGTAGCTAGGTTAATAGATGTTGCATATTTAATTACTTCCTCATCATCAACTATTTTATATCTTCCAAATCCTTCGCCTGTATCTACATTTATATCTATTTTTAATGTCATATTTTCTTCCCACTATTATCTAGCTAAATGTCCTATAAATCTTTATTACCAAATACTTAAACATTGTATCATTTATCATAACGACTAGCCAGCACAAAACTTAAATAGGGTTTAAATTAAGAAATTAGCAGAGGTGTGTTCATGAGCGACACACAACATATGGATAAAAACATAGTGAAAGTCGTTTCACCTCTTCCAGGGCTTGTAGCCAGAGTTGCTATAAACCCAGGTAAAGAAGTATGTAGAGGTGAAGAAATAGTTGTATTAAATGTTATGAAGACAGAAATACCTGTAGTTTCAGAGACAAGTGGAATTGTGAAAGAGATATATGTTAAGGAATGGGACGAAGTCAACATAGATACTGTGTTAGCTACAATTGAGTTGAACAGCGATGTAAATAAAAGATGTTCATCTCAATAAAGTTTGTTTAAATGTTATTCCTTTTTAGCTAGGTTTTTTTGTTTTTATAGCATTATAGATCTTTTCTGGTGTTATAGGCATATCTATATGTTTTATCCCAATATGTGATAGAGCGTCTAGAATAGCATTTACCACAGCTGGAGGGGCAGCTATAGTCCCAGTTTCACCGAGACCTTTAGCTCCTATAGGGTTATGGGGAGATGGTGTCTCAATAAACAGGCTTTCAATGGTTGGAGCTTCGCGAGCTGTCGGGATCATGTAGTCTGAGAATGTTTGGGTTAATAGTGAGCCATCCTCACTATATGTGACTTGCTCATATAAGGCTTGTCCTATACCCTGAAGTACTCCTCCATGTATCTGTCCTTCTGCTAACATGGGATTAATGATTCTTCCTGCATCATCTATTGCTATGTATTTAAGTATCTTAGTAATACCAGTCTCCTGATCTATTTCTACCATGCATATGTGAACGCCATGAGGGAATGTAAAGTTCTCGGGATCATAGAAAACTATTGCCTCAAGCCCTGGCTCAATGCCTTTAGGTAGCTTATCTGCTGTGTATGCTGCTAATGCAACATCTTTAATATCTACATACTTCGATGGTGCTCCCTTTACATAGAACCGTCCATCTTTAAATTCTACATCTTCTTCTCTCGCCTCTAGTAGGGACGAGGCTATTTTCTTTGCTTTTTCGATAATCTTTTTACTAGCAATGTATGCGGCACCACCTCCTACCGGTACTGTTCTATCGCCTGATGTACCTAGGCCAAATGGGGTTATAGATGTATCCCCATGGATCACCTCTACATCCTCAATGGGTACGCCTAATGTATCCGCCACTATTTGAGCTATAACTGTCTCGCCTCCTTGACCGTGTGTGTGTCCCTGTATATACTGTCACCTTCCCAGTTGGATGTACCCTTATTAATGCACTTTCCCATAAGCCCAACCCAAAGCCGGTAGCCCTTGCTACTCTTGAGGGCGCAAATCCTGCAGTGCTTACATAACATGAAATGCCTATCCCGACTAATCTACCTTGCTCTAACGCTTTTTTCTGTTCCTCTCTTAGCCTGTAATAACCTGATATTTCAAGTGCCTTCTCAAAAGTTTTAATATATTCACCGCTATCATATGTAAGACCAGTAATAGTAGTTAGAGGGGCCCTTTCAAACATGTTTCTCCTTCTAATCTCTTCCGGATCTATTCTAAGTTCTCTTGCTGCAATATCTAAAATCCTCTCAACCATATAAATAGCTTCAGGCATCCCTGCTCCTCTATATGCATCTATAGGCGTCGTATTTGTGAACACGCCATATACTTCGAGATCAAGGGCTCTAATCTTGTAAACGCTGGGAACTAAGGTGCTAAATATTATGGTTGGAAGACCAGGTGCAAGAGTGCTTAGATATGCACCCATATTAGAAAATACACGTGCTTTCAAACCTAGAAATGATCCGTCATATTTGAAAGCAGCATCAACATAGTATACATAATCCCTGGCATGGATTGTTGCCATAAAGTGTTCTCTTCTTGTTTCAATCCACTTAATAGGTCTGCCTAATTTCATCGATGCCCAGGAAACTATTACTTCGCCTGGGTAAATATGAATCTTAGATCCGAATCCTCCCCCTATATCAGGAGCTATAACCCTGATCTTGTGTTCAGGAATGCCTAGGATTCCCGATAAAACAAGTCTATGCACATGGGGATTTTGGGATGTGACCCATAGGGTTAGATCCCTCGTCACTCTATTATAACTAGCCACAGCACCTCTAGTTTCCATTGGGCTCGGAGCCACCCTCTGATTTATCATTCTCTGGGATACAATCTTATCTGCTTGCTTAAATATCTCCTCAACGTCTTCGCCTCCCCTAAGCCTCCACCTAAATGCAATATTATCTGGAGCCTCTTCATGTATCTGGGGTGCTCCTGGTTTAATGGCATCTTCAACATTTGTAACAGCAGGTAACGGTTCAAGATCTACCTCAATAGCGTCTATAGCATCATAAGCAGTATATGGATCTTCGGCCACGACAGCAGCGAGGATCTCTCCCACATATCTTACTCTGTCGACAGCCATTGGTAGATATTTGGGTACTTTAAGATCGGAACCAGGAACGATCCACGAGGTCTGAATAGGGGCAATATCGTCTTTTAGATCCTTACCAGTGAAAATTGCCACAACTCCAGAGATTCTAGATGCTTTAGAAGTATTTATGCTTTTGATCTTTGCATATGCCACATTAGATCTTAAGAAAGCCATATATAACATGGATGGAAACTTTAGATCATCTATATAGGTTCCTCTGCCAGTTATAAACCTTAGATCCTCCTTCCTCTTCACCCTTGAACCAATATACTTGAAAGTAGTCTCCATAATGTTAACCCTCATGATATTTATGATAACAAGGATTATAAGTATTATTTGACTATGTCGTCTTCACTAAGATGTATAATATCACCTACATATATAATATATTTATCTTTTTTATCATTAGACATGATCACTAACCCACCATTCTCATCTAAATCATAGGCCATCCCAAACACATAACCTTTTGGCGTTTCTACAGTAACATTCTTGTTCAATGTAAACATTACTTTTTTAGCCATACTGACGATCTGCTTCTTGTTACCCGACTTTATAATATCTTCAAATACTACAAAGTTCTCTAGAATAGACTTAAGCAATGGAGATCTTGGTTGCCTATACCCTAGTATCTCTTTTAAGGATGACGCTTTATCTTTTAACTCATTTGGTATATCATTGTTCACATTGATCCCTATTCCAGCCACAACATATTTAACTTCGTTACCTTCAATACTACCCTCGATTAAAACACCTCCAATCTTTTTGTTACTAATCATTATATCATTAGGCCATTTCATACCCACCTCTAAACCATATAAGCTCTTTATACCATAGATGACTGATAGCCCCATAACTAGATTCATTATTGTTAGATCCTTTACTGCATAGTTTCTCAATATAATTGAGAACCAGAGACCGCCCTGTGGGCTAACCCACATTCTTCCTCGTCTGCCCCTCCCCCTTAGCTGTTCCTCTGCAACGATAACTGTGTATTCTTGGACACCAGCCTGAGCCATGCCAATAGCAATATCCTGGGTTGATGAGCATTTTTCAAGGTAGTGAAATCTAAAAGTTCTTCCACCTATCTTCCATGCCTTTTCATGTAAAAGCGCTAAGTCTCTATCAATAGTAAGCATATATCCTCTCTTCTTGTCCACTAAAATAGGGTATCCTTTTCCTATAAGGCTCCTAACAATCCTGCTCACTGTCATCCTTGAAACACCAGCTATACTAGCAAGATAAGCACTACTTACATAACTACCTCCTTTACTAAGCAACTCTTTTAGAATCTTCTTCTCTATATCTGAAGGAAGTGACAAGGTTCCAGTACCTTGATAAGAGAGCCTCCTGAGTATATATATTCAAATACAGGGCATAATAGACAGATCCTTTCAACATGTCTACCGACATGCTTACACTCCTGAATAAGCCAGTCTCTCCTCCTCTTGTGTATGCATAATTTATTTGATATATATCATTAATATTTTTTAACATTTGCAATATTACATAAAAGTTCCTCATTGCTATAGAAATTATTAAAGCTATAGTTGATTGTTTGGGAGCTAACCAAATAACTATGTCAATTATCCTGATATACTGAGTGATAATTATTGAGGACAAAGTTAGAGAGCATATTTTTAAGAAGTTTGTCACTATAAATTCTATATCTATTATTCCCAAGAACAATTGAAGTGCTAGACCTGCAGCAATAAACATAGAGTAAGTCAGAAATATAAGTATAATAGCTTTTACAGCTTTCTTTATCTCAATAATAAGTAGGATTATGATTTCTATGCAAACTAGTACCGTAAGTAATATATAATCTATAAGAAACGTATATATAGATATTAATATTAGCAGGGTAATAGCTGTCCACGGCTTCAAGTATCTCCTGCTAACACGTGGAGCAAAAACCTCTGCTACGATTCCTAGAAGATATCCTAGAAATCTCTGGATCTTCATGATTACTCATTCCTCATAGCATAGCTACTTATTCTCTGCTAAATTCTATAATTTCTGAGCAGATATTGAAATCTTGCTTCATAGCTTTACTATGTGATGCTAGAACTGTTATTGATCCTTGTTTACTTAGATATTCTATAACTTGTTTAATTAGATGTCTGGATCTTAGATCAAAACCTAAATAGGGCTCGTCTATTAGGAGTATATCTGGGTGCGATAAGAATGCGAGTAACAAAGCTAATCTTCTTGATTCTCCTGTAGATAAGCTGTATGGATTCCTTAGAAGGTGCCGTTCCAACATAAAGTATCTAGCAAATATACTATAATTTATATCCCTACTACAAAGGGAAAATCTTTTGATCTCTTCCAATACACTAGAGCTGATGTACCATTTAACAGGGATCTGCGGTATATAAAAAATTCTTCCTTTTATGTCAATCATACCTTGAGAAGGCTTGATTATTTTTGCTATTAATTTCATGATTGTTGTTTTTCCTGATCCGTTAGGCCCTAATATACATATTATATCACCTGCAGATGCATTGATAGAGACGTCTTTTATAATCCATCTATCATTAATCTTATAGCCTAGACGTTCAGCCCTTAAATGCGCTTCCCTCACCTTTCTCAAAATGTATTCATTGATACATGACTTGTACATGTTACCTAGGTAGCTTATGTCTGTACCATCTGTTGGATTAGAAACTATATTAGGGTCTCTGAACTTATCAAGATCCACAATCCTATCTGCTAAATTAAACATAAAAGGATCATGATCAGCTATGATAATCGATAATTTAAGTTCCTCAGCAAGTCGTTTTGTAAGACGTAGGAACTCTTCTAAGAGTTCTATATCTAGATAGGATGATGGTTCATCAAACACTACAAACCTCGTATTATGGGTTATAGAAGTTATAGCTAAAAGCCTATACATCTCACCTGCTGACAAATTCGTGATCAATTTTCCCTTTAGGTCATTTATCATATAAGAATAGAGACTCACTATTTCCTTATCAGATAAAGTAAGCTCTTCATCGACGCTAGATCCAATAAAGAACGCATATGGCTCTTGCGGTATATAACTGATTATACCTTTCTCAAGGGCTTCTAGAGGAGTCAACCCGTCTAATTTAATATACCCATTTACATATATTGTTCCTTTATATAGCGTCTGGGCAATGCCAGTCAATACTTTTAACAGTGTAGTTTTCCCACAACCAACACTCCCTGTTATCAGTACTATAGGGGTTTCTTTTCCCTCTACATGGAGATCCAATTTATTGATTATAGAGTTCCCAGCGATCGATATTGTGAGATTTTTAATGATGATCGACATTGTAGATCACGCATCTATAACTATTATCTCCATCACCTTATGAGTACTCCAAGAGATCTTAAGGATCTAGCAATTATATGACAAATGCTAATTGCCAGTAATGAGCCAAGAATTATGTCTTTCGGAATAAATATTAGGACAGATGCTGTAAATATTATTAATAGTCTATTAACATCCCCACCATCACCGGCTTTAGCTCCAAAAACCCATTCAAATACTCTCTTAGACCACTCAAATAAACCGCTACCTGGTATTGAATAGTATAGAAATACAATAAAACCAAGAAAATATATAATTGCAAGAGCAGGCAGAGATAGTATCGTCAAAAATACATAGTCTTTCCTTGATATGTTATCTAGCGATTTTCCTCTCATCTTCAGATAGCGATCTACAAAAAGTGAATAAAGGGGTGAGGCCAAAATAAAGCCAGCTAAATATCCCCCAGTATATCCTAAAACCACTCCAAGACCTCCTCTCAGGCCAGATGCTATCGGAAGCCCTAGAGAGATAAGCAATACATATAGTCCTTGGCTCAAAGCTGCATATTTAGGCGGCAATAAAAGACCTCCCATAAAAACTGCGGTTGTTTGCATCGTGTAAGGAATAGGACCTACTGAGAATCTTAGTTGTGCAAATATAGCTTCAAAGGATATAATCATAGCAGTAGCTGTAATTGCCCATAGTTCCTTATACCCTTTAGACCTTGTCTCTCTCATGTTATATTCACCTATTGCAACACTATCAATAAAATACTAATGTAAAGTCCTATATAAGCTTTTTGATACAGTATCTAGTTAAAGAAAGGCTTTCTGTTCCTGATTAACCTAATACTATATCGGCAGATAATTACAATTAAACAATGTATATTGTCTCTAAGTTTAAAGCTTATTATACGTATAATATTTATATGAAATTGCAAGGTGAGATATAAATGGCATTACCCTTAGAATTGGCGATATTAGTTTCAATTGTAATTTTAGCACTCCCTGTCGGTGTGGTCTTACTAGTAAGGAAAGTAGGATTTGTCAGAACTCTAGATGATTTTCTTATAGCAAAACATGTAGTACCTATGCCCCTAATTGCTGCTAGCGTGACAGCGCTATATATATGGGGATCATCTATCATAGGATCTGCAGAAGGAGCTTATTATTTTGGTATCAGTGGTACTTGGATCTATCCCCTATATTCAGTAGGTCTATGGGTATTTGGAATATGGGCTTATAGGCTAAGGGCTTTAATTCCATATGCCGCTACATACATAGAATGGTTTACGCTAAGATTTAGGTTTAAACCTCTCCATATGCTGGTCATCCTGTACGCATTGGCCACTAGTCTCTTTGGAGCTATGGCTCAAACAACGGCTACAGGCTTTACATATGTTGGCATTACTCTTGGATTGCCATATGCGTATCAGATCGGAGTTATATTAGTAACAATCCTCGCCGTTATATACGTATTTACAGTAGGTCTCTGGGGATCTTTAATAGCAACATGGATTAAAGCAAATATGACTATGATTCTGCATATACTGACGGCTTTAGTCCTCTGGTTAGCAATAGGGGGTCCAAGTGTTGTTATAAATGAAATAAATAATCATGCAGAGAAGATAGATCCTAATTTCCTAAATCTCTTGAATCCATCAGCATTAATACTATACCTACCAAGTGTGCTGGCGTGGGCGCTTTTCTCACTACCTATGCAACAGGATTATTGGCAAATAGCTTTATCAGCAGATAGTAGTAAATCCGCCTCAAGGGGATTTCTACATGCTGGAATATGGTGGTTTTTCATGCCATTTCTAGCATCATCGTTGGGGTTCACTTACTATATATTTCAAATAGCTGGAAAAGTGCCAAAGGTAGCTGTAGGTACAGAGGCTTATCCTACATTGATGGGACTTTATGCACCGTTATGGGTTAGCGTGATATTTCTCTTGGCCATCGTAGCTATAGCGATAGGAACTATAGGACAGGCCCTACTAGCTATGGGTACCGTAATATCTCAGGAGATCTACAAGAAATATATAAATAAGAATGCCTCAGAAAGAGATCTTCTCCGCGTAACTCGAATAGGTATACTTATATCAGCCATAGTGTTAGCAGCGTCAACAATTATGCCTGTCTCAACACTAATTCTATTACTTTATATGCCTCTATACATGGCTCCTATGGTTGGTGGTTTCGTGCTAAGTATGTGGAGAGGATGGATAAGTGCTGAACCAATGTTCGTAGGAGGCTTAATAGGCTTTATAGTAGGCACATACATGTTCGTAGTTCAAGGACTTTGGGGACCTTCAATGCTAGTAGCATTCCTAATAGGTCTTGGAGTTACCGTATTAGGAAGCTTGATAAGGAAAGACAATTTTGACTTCAAAAAGCTTGAATATTTAAGAGTTAAATGAGGGATGCTTATGGCTGATCTAGCAATTATCTCTATATGGCTCTGGATCGAAATAATAGCGTCTCTAATAATTATTATAGGCTATGTGCTATGGAATATACCCAGTGTAATACTTGCTCTTAGGCGTATATATAGGCAATACTATGTCAGAGTGCCTACGGGTGAAAGGGGTAAAGAGGGCGAATAAATTATGATGGATCTACGTGTAGGTATAGATGTTGGAGGAACATTTACAGATATCGTGATATATGATCCAGCTAAAGATGAATTTATATATTATAAGACACCTACCACACCGGCAGATCCATCTATAGGAATCATGAACGCACTCATAGAATCTGCTACAGAAATAAATAAGATAAGATTACTTATTGTAAGCACCACTATAGTTACAAACGCTATTGTTACAGGAAATCTACCTGAAGGTGCGCTGATAACTACTAAAGGATTCAGGGATGTGCTAGAGATTAGGCGAGGTACTAGAGAAGATATATGGGATCACTATAAAGATCCTGCACCGCCTCCTATAAAGAGGAGAAATAGATTTGAAGTAAATGAGAGGATAGATTATAGTGGTAAAATAGTTAAACCTATTGATTTAAATGAGCTTAGAAGAATAATAAGTATCATTAAAAAGAGAGGTATTAGATCCATAGCTATAGTTTATATCAATTCATACATGAATCCTCTGCACGAGGAGCTAACGAAAAAAGTTATAGAAGAAGAATATCCAGAAGCTTTTGTATCGGCCTCATACGAAGTAAATCCAGAGATATTTGAGTTTGAAAGAACATCTACAACAGTTCTTAATGCACTATCTATGCCGATAACTAAGAACTTTGTCGAGGAGCTTTTGAATAAACTTTACACTAGGGGTTTCAAAGGCTCCCTTTTAATGTTTCACTCAGGTGGAGGCACCATGACCCCAGAAGCTAGTATTAAATATGCAATAAGACTTGCAGGGGCTGGGCCTGCTGCTGGCGTAATAGGTGCTAAATATATATGTGAATATGTGGGCTATAAAAATATTATAACATTAGATTCAGGAGGCACTACAGCATTAGTATCTCTGATCCATGATGGTAGAGTTAGGATGAAAAAAGAATGGTGGATTACCTTTGGATATCCTATAAGGTTCCCAGCTCCAGATGTTGTAACTATTGGTGCTGGAGGAGGAAGTGTTGCATGGATTGACGAAGCCGGATCCCTAAGGGTAGGTCCAATGAGTATGGGAGCAGATCCAGGGCCGGCATGTTATGGAAGAGGTGGTAACGAGCCGACACTAACAGATGCAAATGTTGTGCTTAGAAGGATATCAAAAGAGAACTTCTTAGGAGGGAGAATGACTATATATCCAGAGTTATCGGAGAAAATTATAGCTGAGAAAATAGCTAAAAAGCTTGGAATAAGTGTTGTGGAAGCTGCGGAGGGCATAGTAAATGTAGCTGCTGCAAACATGGCAAATGCCGTGAGACTTGTTTCTATTGCTCGAGGGTATGATCCCAGAGAGTTTGTTATGATAGCCTTTGGAGGTTCTGGGCCTTTACATGCCCCATTAATAGCAAAAGATCTTGGAATTCCTGAAGTATTGATTCCTAGATGGCCAGGAATCGTCTCGGCTCTCGGTGCATTAATTAGTGATGTGAGACACGATATTATGAAAACATATATAAGAGTTCTTGACGAGGACATAGCAGAGGATCTAGAGCAACAATACATAGATTTAGAGTCACGCATGATTGAACTATTGCATCGAGAAGGCTTTGACGAAAATAACATTTTTATTCAACGGGAGGCTGATATGAGGTATGTAGGGCAGTGGCGTAGTCTTACGATTAGTATGCCAAAGCCTATAGATCATAGTAGTATCATTACAATTATTGAAAAATTTCATACAGAGCACGAAAGAGAGTACAACTATAGCGATAGATCTCAGAGGATCGAGCTTTATGCTATAAGAGTTATTGGTGTAGGTCTTATTAAAAATATTAAGCTGCTGAAGATAGAGAAAATAGAAGGAAGCATTGAATATGCAAGGAAAGGATATAGGGAGGTCTACTATCAGGGTTCTTATATGAAGTTCGATATATATGATAGAGAAAAGCTGAAAGCAGGAGCATCTATAGAAGGTCCAGCTATTATAGAACAAATGGATACAACAATCTTAATACCTCCTAATACAATAGCTATAGTAGATGAATATGGAAACATATTAATGAAGGTGAGATAATGGTTTCAAGAGAGGATATATATGAAGTATATGATGTTGATAAGGTTAAACTAGATCCCATAACGTTTGAAGTGCTGAAAAACTCATTCATCACACTAGTAGACATGATGGCAGAACATATATTAAGAACTTGCTATTCATTTGTTATATATAATAGGGATTTTAGCTGCGCTCTAAATGATGCAACAGGTGATACCGTAATGCAGGGGTCTCAAGATATAGCTGTTCATGTCGGTACGCTTCATTATACAGCCAAGGCTGTACTGGAATATTTTAAAGATGATCTTTATCCCGGAGATGTGATCGCTATAAACGATCCTTATCTAGGTGGGACTCATTTTCCCGACGTAAGGATTATGAGACCTATATTCTACGAAGGACGCTTAATAGCTATAACACAGACAAATGGCCATTGGGCAGACGTAGGAGGACCTACACCGGGATCTTTTAATGTTATGGCTAGGGAACACTATGCAGAGGGGCTAAGAATCCCACCTGTGAAAATATATGAAAGAGGTAAGTTTAGATATGATGTGGCTAATTTAATAGCCAGCAATATGAGAGTACCGCAAGAAAGAATTGGGGATATGAAAGCGCAAGCAGCGGCTACTAAGGTAGGTGAAGATTATTTATTACACCTAATAAATAAGTACGGAATAAAAACGATTCTTGCAGCCTTTAAGGAGTCTATGAATTATGTAGAGAGACTTCTGAGAAATAGAGTCTCTAAATTGCCTGAAGGGGAATGGAGTACTGAAGATTATATAGATTACGATCCGGGGAAGGATTACGATAAACCTATAAAAGTGAAAGTTACGATGAACTTAAATAAAAAAGAGATATTCTATGATCTAACGGGAACAGATCCATATGTCACAACATTCTTAAATGCCACATATACGACCTCTTATTCAGCATTAATAGCAGGAACCAAGTTATTCTTTCCTGATATACCTCTTAATTCGGGGTTCTATAGAGTTGTTAAGGCAAAGATCCCATCAAATACCGTAGCTAATGCTCCATGGCCCTTGCCGGTAACCGGTTTTTGTTCAGGAGCATATGAGAAGATCATAAATAGCGTCATAGAAATATGGTCAGAAATTATGCCTCAAAGAGCCATGGCGTGTTCATTTAATCTAGAATATTTATTAGTTGGAGGATGGGATAAGAGACCCGGCTTTGAAAGGCATTTCATGTGGTATGACTGGATGGTTGGAGGGTATGGAGGTAGAAATAGGATCGATGGTGCTAACGCGTCAGCACCATTATTTGGTATGGGTCTCACTGTTCAGCCATGTGAAGGCCAAGAGAGATTATGTCCTGTGCTAACTACTAAACATGAAATAATAACAGATTCAGGAGGCCCAGGAAAGTTCCGAGGAGGATGTGGCGTTGAAAAAGGTGGTATTCTTCTTGAATCAGAGAGAGTTATAATGTCATATATGGCCGATAGAGAGAGAATAGTTTCATGGGGTATTAAGGGAGGTTTACCATCAATACCTCAAGGCGTTACACTTATAAAGAAAGATGGGAGAATGATTTATTTGGGATGTTACTTCTCAGGCATAGAAATAGAACCAGGGGATATCTTTACAAGACCGTCTGCTGGTGGCGGAGGATACGGGGATCCTCTAGAGAGAGAACCTGAAAAGGTGCTTGAAGACGTCATAGACGGTTATGTAAGTATTGAGCGGGCTAAGAAAGATTATGGTGTTGTAATACGTGTCATAGATGAAGAACTGGGGTTATATGAAATAGACTATGAAGAGACTAAGAAACTAAGGGAATTTATCAGAAGCAATAGAAACAAATGGTTAGATGAAGATCCAGAAAAAGTAAAAGAGATGCTATTGAGAGGTGAAATAGATTATTTAGATGCTATAAGAAGATATGGTGTAATAATTGATAAAAGAACAGGGAAAGTTCTATATAATACTACAAGAGTTTACAGGGAATTGTTAAAAAAGAAAGCGGCAAAATATTGGAAATAAACTAAGCAATTAAATATAAAAGTTTCGATCTTGGAATATAAATAGTTCATAGTAAATCGAGGAGTCCTTGATAAATTTAATGAATATTTAAGCTATAGGTTCGATCATCGATTCCAATACCGCTGTTATATACAGATCTTCCTAGATCTTAGGCTTTTAATCAAGCGCTTAAAGAAGACTCTCGATATTATCCTCCTTTTCATTGCTCTCTATATTTCCTGTTATCGGATCAAATCCTGTATCTAGAATATCTGTAACATTGATCTCTTATAACTCAACCTAGAACGATATCTGCTGGTCTAAGATTCTTAATGTTATTTAGAAGCACATAAGAGAAGCAATAGAAAGACGTGCCAAAAAACTCAAAAAACTGCAATATTCTCTCTATTAGCCATATATGACATCATTATAACCCTCTCTGATTCAAAATGTCATAATAGCCGATTAAATAGCTCGATCTAACTTAAAAATTATATTTATCCAATATTTTTCATGCTTAAATAATTCTTTTAATTTCTTAGATGGATCATTCGTACATAATCTCTCATAGATTAAATACATATGAACAATAATATCTAGATATATTGTTTATTCAGAAGTGGCCTAATGCTAGACTGTCTAAGCATAATTTATACAAAATCTACAAAATATCAGATCTAAACACAATTGAGGATGTATATAGAGCGCTTTACAGAAGGCTCGAGAAGTGGCTCAGGAGGATAGATATGAAAAGCTGAAGAGTCTCTATAACACCTCAAGAAAGATCCCCTAGAAAAGGGATATAGGGTTGCTTGAAAGAACATCAAGCAATATATGAAGTGCCATTGTATACATCAGAAAATCACTGCTGTAGATTAGTTTGGTGCTATGTACATAGTAGAGGAATCAGGTCTCGGAGATGTTTAAAAAGCGATGGACGGAGGAAGATTATATAGGAAGAAGTTATGGGAGCAAGTGTGAGGGTAGCGGTGGAGTAGACTTCGCAGTTGCTTTCCATGCGAGAATGTTACATTTGTCGATCTCATCTCTGATCTAAAGGCTATGGTTCTGGCGGTGTATATTATCGAGGTTACTGGTTATATATAGCTAGATATCTTTTTATTCTCCCCTACTATTTTATTATCTCTTATAACATATAGAGGTGCGTCGTGTCTCAATATAGCTTCGCGTGTGCTTGTAGCCCTATGGATCATTATGAGGGCTTCGCATCCCACTTTAAGCCCGCATCCACCTAGATTCATGGCAGTCTTAGCTCTTCAGGTTATCATGTCCATGAGCATCTCTATATCGCTTGCCCTCATGGATCTCGTTATATGGCTAGCGAGGAAAGCCACCTCAAGCATGTTGCCTCTTCCATAGGGGTAGTATGCGTCTTCGATATCGTCCTGTCCTAAGGCTACGTTGACTCCCGATGCTAGCATAGATTTGTAAGGGGCATAGAGAGAACCTGTGTGAGGTGCTATAACATATGAGATACCTGCTAACTTTGATAGCCCGATAACCTTGTTTAGATAGGACTTTGGATACAATGCTAGGGCCCTAGCGTGATAGGCTGATACCCTTCCAAACCAACGATTCCTTATAGTAGCCCTAGCCAGTTTAGCAGTTGTTCTGAGATTTGGATCTCCTGCGTCATCTGTAAGCATCTCTATATCTCTATTGAATTCCTTGGCTAGGGTGAAGGCTCTCTCTATGTGCTCCTCCACATCCTCCTTGAACTCTATCCATGGGATCCCTCCTACAACATCTGCTCCCATCTCTAGGGCCTTAGCCATATACTCATAAGCCCCGCTATCCCTTACAAGCCCCTCTTGTGGAAAGGCTTCAACCTGAAGATCTACGATGCCTTTCAGCTCCTCCCTAAGCCTTAGAAGGGCCTTAATAGCCTCTGATCTAGCCTTGCTGTCCGTATCGGCGAATGCCTCACATGTAGAACTCCATATCTGATCATCTCTGCTATAGCCCTTCTAGCGTTTCTATAGATCCAATCCTCCTTATATATATCTTTAACGCGGCTGGCAATTTCGATCGCTAATAATGAATCCTCCATCATGCCGCTCTGATCTCGCATGAGAACCTCATCCCCCACGAGATCTATTGTATATACTTTGCATAGATGTATATGTGGATTTGCGAGAGACTCAGTGACGAGGTTGCCTTCAGCATCTATCTCAATGGACGCCCTGCAAGGCCTAGAATCACCTATATAGACTATTTTACCCTCGGAGACAGCTATATTGAACCTTCTATCATGGGGATAGCCGCGGATGCGGGCGTTCATAATAAGGATATCGCATTGCTCTGCCAAAGAGCCCACCTTATCTATATTCTATGGTGTTATTTAGTATATTGGGGCTGAGAACTCCTATAACTGGGCAACCTTCCCATGGTCCATAACCTGGATCCGAGGTGATTGTTTTCCGATCATGCTAATCACATAAGATATTCTCTATCTCTATAGCCTCGGATCCTCTGAGCTTTAGCCTCTTCAGATCCGTGCGGCTCGATATTTCAACATGAAATACCAGCCACCTATCATCCTCACACGCAACCACTGTCAACGGCTTGTTCGGGAGACTCTCTATCGCGTCGATCCCTGTCTTTTCTAGGCCCAGCTTTTTCGTTATCAGCTCTATCGACTCCTCAACGGCATTTCTAAGCTCATATATATTGATCTCTTTTCTCCTCATCTCTATTAGCCTTTTGAGGAGCTTCCTCAGATCTTCTGGGCTCTGTGATAGCAGCTCCTCATCCGAGACTGGGAAGTCCTCAACATCTCTTGAGAGCGAGTAGAGATACCTGGCTAGGTGTCTTATCAAGTGGTAGAGGTGTGAAGCAGATTTCCTAAGTATGTTCAGATAGTAGTTCTCTATGGTTAGCCCAAGAGCTACGAATATCGATCTCCTAAGGGTTTTTCTAGTATACTCTGTTATCCTGGGTCTCGATCTTATTGTGGCTAGGCAGCCGCGATCTAGCAAGATCACCGAGTATCCAAACATGAAGTCTAGGGGAGCGCCATTCTCGATCAAGAGATCCAGCTCCTCTGGTGTGAAGAACACCACGTCAACCTCTGTTCCCATAAAGTCTAAATGGTGTAGACGCTTCCCCAGAGCCTTCTTCACCAGGACTAGAACATCTATATCGCTAACACCCAGCACAAAGTCAGAAGGTCTGGCAGCCGAGCCAAAGACAACTACCGAGCATACTTCCTCTAAACCTATGATCTCAGGAAGCTTAGATAGAAATCTATAAGCCATAGCCGGAAAACCCTCCGTACTTCCCGAAGGCAACAAGATCCGACCCCTAGGCAAGATATCATAGAGTCTCTATAAATCTACAGTCCCTATATATACCACCTAATTCCCACTTCCACGTATCAAATAGCTCTAAACCAACTTAAAGAATATTACGAATCGATGGCTGAGATAGATATTAAGATCCGGTTAAACATGGAATCTACGATTTGAGGTATTAGCTACTAGAGATCTGAGCTTAGGGGGCACAAAAAATTAGGATTATTTAAAACGACTAACCATATTATCGATTTGTAGAGACTAATCATATGGGATTGGGACGGCATGCGCTTCGAGATCTATATAATCCGGCTAATGCTTACGAGACAATATTTTCGTGGGATCCTACAGCGGAAATAATATTATAGATATTGCGGAGAGATATTCATCTATAGATATCGAAAACCCTATATATTTAGACATTGGATGTAGAATAGGTAGAATAGCTAGAGAGCTATCTAGGTGCGTGGGTAGTGTTATATATCTAGATATATATTCATATATCCATTAGCATATACTAGTGTATAGTTTGTATCACCACATTTGATCCCCGCTCTTCCATAGTCCAGGTCCTTCCTTAATTCTGAGAAGCTCTCAATAACTTCACACCTCTCTATAACTGTTCCTGAGTATTTCTTAACTATTCTATAGCTGAGCTCTACAGGATCTGATCTATAACTAGAGATCATAGATCCCAGATCAGCAGCCATAGCGATAGAGCCAGGAGCGCCATTATCTCTAACTAGCTAGCGTATATAGGATTCCTGGCAGTAGCTACTACGCCTCTTATAGATACAATACCTCTAAGCACATTGATAACCTCATCCAGAGAACCTCTTAGTATAGCAGATCGCCTCGATCGATCCCCCGCTTTACACCACCTAGCAGCGAGAAGCGATATATAGCCTAGAAGCCTTTGAAGCCGAAGCCCCATAGAACCCGTCAAACTTCTTCCTAACAGATCTTATGAACCTCTCATCATTAACTTCGCCGGCAAGAACGTATGTGGGATCTCCGGGGCTAGGTGTATCAATATAAATGTAACTACTATAACGCCAGAGAAAAGGGTTATGTAGAGGAGCGCTCTCCTCAGAATAAAGGATCTGATAGACGACATTATAAACCCCTGCCATAGTAAATAATACATTGTTTATATATCCCATAAGACACATGTCTATAAGATTAAGCGTAGAGAGACTCGCCCTATTCGGGACATCGAATGTAGAGATAGGGCTACGCAGATCTTCATTTGGGGGCATAGATGGTGCATATTTGTTGCCATTAATAGGGAACGATAAGAGCAAATTATAGCTGTGAATCTTTTAAATATGCCCAGCAAGGATCTAGCAGCAACTTGTTTAGATGACCGTGTTTGATTTAAAAGGGCATCGGAATAATTCCTCTTGGTGCTTTTA
>JAVVGE010000033.1:0-21258 GCA_032249255.1 Desulfurococcales archaeon
GCAATGAGTATAATGCTAATACATGGTGGTTTAGGAAGATAGTTCTTTGGATCGTAGATATATTCAGGGAGTATGGCATTGATGTTGAGATAGTTCCTGAGTACTATACTAGTCAGAGATGCTCAATATGTGGGGCGAAACACAAGAAGGGAAGGATCTACAGAGGTCTGTATATATGCAGGAAGACTAGGAGGAAGATCAATGCAGATATAAACGCTGCACTAAACATGGCGAGAAGGCTGGGACACAGGATAAGGATATCTAGGAAGATTGAGAGCTACTTGGTAACGCATAATGGTGTAAAGCCATTAATCCCTCACCAGGGGGCTAACACCCGAGACTCGGAAGTTCGAAACCCCGTCCTTAAGGGTGGGCAGGGATCATTTCTGGATTTCTGAAGGTTCTGAGTACTTCTGCGTGTCTTTCTATTTATTTGGTTTTTCCTTTAGATATAGCTCTTCGGTGGCAGGTATTCTCTGTTAATATCTAATGGTGTTCATAATCCTAAAGCTTGACGATCTTTTGAGCTATGTCTTGATCTGTTTAAGAGCTCTTTTCAAGGCTTCTCTGTGTAGCGGTGTCTGCCAAGCTACGTATTCCCCAATGCCTATATTCAGATCTTTCTTTGGGGGCGGTCGATCGATCCACCTGCTCGGCTTTCTACTCGGTATGTCGTCGACAGCTAGGTTAAGCTCTACAAGTCTATTGAGTACCGGCATCCCTTCCCTGTTGAAAAGCGTGTCTGGATCTTCTATAGCTTTCTCAAGCCTTCTTCTATCGTTGCTGCTCAGAGATCTGACAAAGCTGTCGAGCCTCTTCCCATCTATGAGCTTTTCAACGACCTCCTCCACATTCCATCTTGCTTCGTAGAGCTCTCTGAGGATCCACAGGTTCCCCCCTGCCCATTCCCAGATCTCCTCAAACGAGGGCTTCTCTCCAGGGATCTTGTTATAGAGCTCTCTAAAATCCTCTCTAGACATGTTCCACATGGGAACTAGATCTGCCCATCTGTGCCTCCCAACCTCAGACCTAGATAGTCCCTCGCTTGTCGTCAATATAGCTACCAACTTATCATAGCCACCCTTAGGATGCTCCATAACGTTCAGGGCTGACTTAACATAGAGGGAGGCATTCCTGATCCCCACAGCCTTGAAGGCCTCATCAACAAGCACATCTATCCTAGTCCTTGAAAGCCTCCTCACAGCCATAGCCACTATCTCAAATGCCAGCTCAGCTAGACGCCCCACCGGCACCCCAGCTATTGGCACAGCCTCACCCATAACACTCTTAAAAGCCTCCCTCACAACCTCACCAAGATCCTCATCATATGCAAACCTCACCAGAGAGGTCTCCGTAGGATTCACATAGATAGCCTTATAGCCCATGCCCTTCAGGATCTCGATGGTCTGTCTGAGCCATGTAGATTTGCCACAGCCCTCAGGGTCGAAGACCACCACGGGCTGTGACATCCCTTCCTCACCCCACTTAATAACTCTCTCAATAGCTGAGATCCTTCCGGTGAAGTCGACCTCGAGATCTCTGGCAAACCTAACCCTGATCCTCTTGAAGCTCTTACCCCTCGAATCTTTCGAAGCAGTAGAATCTTCCATGATTTACCTATCATATAATATTTTATTTTTAGGCCTAAATATGAGCTGACCTCTTCCCTACTCTGAGGGATGAGGCCTATTCTTCTTTATATATTATCCCTACCTCTCTATATCTCTTTCAACTATATCTCAGATCATCCTCAGAGACTAAATACCACACAGGATCTGCTATAAAGATAGAACCCATATGATCCGTCATTTAGTTGGGCAATTCTACCACATGTAGGAGGCTGTGAGGTTGGGGTTTTGTAGTAGGCCTGTTCATCTCATGATCTTTAGTACGGAGTTGATGATTTTGTCAGCATTGACCATATATATCTTTTCTAGGGATGCTGGGGTCGGTACCGGCATGTCTGGGCTCGAGACTATCTGGGGTATTGTTTCTAGGCTGTAGAATGTGTCAGGATCCTCGGCGATCTTAGAGACTATATCTGATGCAATGCTGCCGCTCCTGATTTCATCAGTAACCACCACGAGTCTTCCTGTTTTTCTTACAGAGGCTGAGATTGTTCTGAGGTCTAGGGGATATAGGGTCCTCGGATCTACCACTTCAGCCTCTATACCATGTTTCTCAGAGAGGATCTCAGCAGCCTTAAAAGCCTCGTGAACGGTTCTAGATATCGCTACAATAGTTACATCCGACCCCTTCCTCTTTATATCGGCAACGCCTATGGGAACCACATAGTCTCCCTCAGGCACTGGTCCCGAGACCTCGTATAGAAGAGCTGCTTCTATAAAGAGCACCGGGTTATCCTCGCGCAGCGAGGCCTTTAGAAGCCCCTTAGCATCTGCAGGCGTTGATGGAGCGACAACCTTCAACCCGGGCTGGAGGAACCACGAGGGTACGAATTGACTGTGCTGAGGACCATATGCCCTTCCTATTCCGTATTGCGTTCTAACCACTATGGGGAGCTTTATCCTCCCACCGCTCATGAACCTGAGCTTAGCTGCGTGGGTGACCAGCTGATCCATAGCTATTGTTATGAAGTCCATGTACATTATCTCGGCCACAGGTCTTAGACCGGCTAGGGCCATCCCAATAGCTGCTCCGACAATCGCTGCCTCAGATATAGGTGTGTCTATAACCCTCTGAGGGCCGAATTCCTGGAGAAGCCCCAGGGTCACTGTGAATACTCCTCCCCAAGCCCCTACATCCTCTCCCAAAACAACTATGCTCGGGTTTCTCCTCATCTCCTCTCTAAGCGTCTCCCTTAGGGCTGATGCATAGCTCATAATAACCTCTCCCATAGCCTTCCACCCCGAGGTGTTAGGAGTATATGAAGTTATAGAGCTCCTCGAAGCTTAGCAGGGGGCTCTTCTCAGCGAACTCCACTGAGTTCTCTATCTCCTTCAGGATCTCCTCCTCTATACTATTCAACTCCTCCTCAGTGGCGTAGCCGTGCTCCACCAATATATTCCTCATCCTGGGAATCGCGTCTCTCTTCTTCCAAGCCTCGATCTCCTCCCTAGATCTGTATCTCTGCGGATCCCTAAGATTATGCCCCAGGAACCTATATGCCCTAGCCTCTATAAAAGTGGGCCCATCCCCCCTCCTAGCCGACTCAACAGCCTTTCTGGCAGCGACATAAACAGCAACAGGATCGAATCCATCGACCACGATACCTCTGATCCCATATGCTGAAGCCCTATGTATAACTGAGAGATCCTTCGAACCAGCTGTAACCCTATCAACCCTGCCACCCATCCCATAGAGATTATTCTCACATACCATTATAACAGGAAGCCTCCACAAACCTATCATATTGGCACCCTCGTGGAAAGCCCCTGTATTGACAGCCCCATCCCCGAAGAAGACGGCCACGACCCTCTTCTCACCCTTATATTTAATAGCATAGCCGAGGCCGGCAGCCACGGGAACCCCGCTCCCAACTATAGCTGTGGTAAGCATGATCCCCAGCTCTGGATACATAGAAGCGTGCATAGAGCCTCCGAGCCCCTTATTAGTGCCTGTAGCCCTGCCGAAGAGCTCCGCCATAACGAGTCTTGGTGAGATGCCCCTGGCAAGTGCGTGGCCATGGCTTCTATAGGTTGAGACCACATAGTCATCCTTATCAAGAGCCCTCATAACGCCTGTAGCTATGGCCTCCATACCTATATAGAGATGCGAAGCTCCAACCAGCCTCTTCTCCTCAAAGAGCTTTACAACCCTTTCCTCAAATCTCCTTATGAGGGTCATTGTCTTCCAGAGCCAGACTAGATCCTCCCTCTTGATCCCGAGCTCATCGTATCTGCTAGGTTCTACAGCCCCTATATGCTCAATATCAATTGACATTATTTCTCTCCTAGGAATTAGTAGCAGTATTCAGATATAAATATAAATATAGGTGGGCGGTGTGCTACTAACTAGATGGGATCATGATTCTCTCCAGGGATCGCTATATCTGGAACGCCTTCTTACCCTTTTTAGGAAGAGCCGCGGTCTTACGGTCTTATGCATAGATGGCTCTTAACTTTAATAGCAGCTAGACGATCATAGATTCTCAGTAAACTCTATCCTCTATCAATAAGATACATTGTGTCTAGCATCAAATGGCTATATATTTCTCCAGAGCTAGATAGGCTAGATACTTGCTTTTAACCTTCGACAATGATATGATCATGAGGGCAGTTCTTGCCGGGCTTTTTGGATAAGATCAGATCATCCCCATATGCAGCAGATCTAGAGGAGATGTATATCCTTCCAGGCGCTAGCGATGTAGAGCCTAGATATGTAGATATATCAACAAACTTTACCAGAAACATTAAGCTAAGAATACCCATTGTCTCAGCGCCCATGGATACTGTTAGCGAGTGGAGACTCGCTGTCGCAGTAGCCCTAATGGGTGGGATAGGAGTTATACATAGGAACATGTCCATAGAGGAGCAGGTGGCTAACCTAGAGAAGGTTAAGAGGCATCCGGCGGCCCCGATTGAGCATATATATTTAGTTCGGTCCGAGCCATGTGGCAGGGCTATAGATCTTATGAGGAGGGGAGGCTTAAGAACCATACCAATTCTAGACGATCAAGGGCTCTTCACGGGGTATGCTAGATATAGCGATCTACTGGAGTCTTGTAGGGATTGGACAGAGCCTCTGGCTAAACATATATACGCTGGGAGAGCCTATGACGTCGCATCGATCCAAGAGGCATATAGATCCGTAATTAGAGGAGAGACAGATCTAGCGGCAATTATAGATGAGAGGGGATTCCTCATAGGTAGTATCACTGTACAAACAGCTATGGAAGATATATCACCAGCAACAGATCCAGAGGGGAGGCTTTTCGTGGCAGCAGCGATAAACCCCATCGATCGGGACAGGGCTTTGAAGCTTGACAAGCTGGCAGATGCGCTGGTATCCGATGTAGCTCATTTCCACAATAGGGATGTGATCAGAGCGTCAGCCCTCCTTGTGAAGAACATATCCACAGATTTCGTGGCTGGCAATATAGGCACTGCTGAGGCTGCTCTAGAAGCTATATCTATGATCGAGAGGATCGATGCCCTTAGGGTAGGTGTGGGGGGAGGATCTATATGCACCACCCCAAACGTAGCTGGGATATTCTCTCCCACAGGCTGGGCGGTAGCAAGTGTGAGGGATGCTCTTGATGAGAATAACCTGGGGATCCCTATAATAGCTGATGGAGGTCTTAGAAGTTCTTCGGACATAGTTAAGGTCCTCGCCCTAGGAGCTAGCTCCGCTATGACAGGCTATCTATTGGCTGGGACCGATGAGGCCCCACCAGATCTTATAGAGGTTGGGGGAAAGATGTATAAGCCCTATAGAGGGATGGCGAGCTATACAGCTATGATGAGGAGATACTCCGTAGATCGATATTCAAGGGCTGTTAAAAACATCCCCGAGGGTGTTGGAGGCCTAGTCCCCTACAGGGGATCGGCGAGGGCTGTTATAAGGGAGCTGGTGGAGGGCATCAGAATCTCTATGGGCTATGTCGGGGCCAGGAATATCGGTGAGCTATGGGCCAAGGCTAGGTTCGTGAGAGCCCCTAAGAAGAGGGTGATGCATGGTGAGGCCTGATAATCCTAGTAGGGAGCATGACACTGTTTTAATAATAGATTTTGGAGGGCAGTATACACATCTAATAGCCAGAAGGATAAGGGAGCTAGGGGTATATAGCGAGATAGTAAATCCACATGCGGTTTCAGAGGAAACTATTAGGAGCATATCTCCAAAAGCAATTATACTCTCGGGTAGCCCAGCAAGTCTTCTCGAAAGAGAGCCCCCGACCCCTCCGAGATGGATACTAGATCTTGGAATACCTATTCTGGGCATATGCTATGGTCATCAGCTAATAGCCAAGATGCTCGGAGGATCTGTTTCAAAGGGCTTTGGAGAGTATGGGAGGACATATATAAAGATCACGAGGAGAGACCCCATATTCGAGGGCCTATTAGATAGGGAGGAGGTGTGGATGAGCCACTCGGACTATGTGGAGAAGCTACCAGAAGATGGGGAGGTTCTGGCTGTGTCGGAGGATACGGGGTATATAGCGTCCTATAGGGTGAGGGGCAAGGCTATATATGCTGTGCAGTTCCACCCAGAGGTTAGCCATACTAGGAGGGGCAAGGCTATATTTGATAACTTTCTCAGGATAGCCGGGGTTAAGAGAACCTGGAAACCTAGTAATCTTGCTAACGAGATCATCGAGGAGATCTCTAAGAAAGTTGGGAAGGATGATAAGATATTGTGTGCTGTGAGCGGAGGCGTAGACTCTACAGTAACAGCTGTCCTGATCAAAAAAGCTGTAGGAGATCGATTGGTAGCCGTTTTTGTAGACCACGGGCTCTTAAGAGAAGGTGAGGCTGAGGAAGTGATCAGTAACTTGAAGAGGGTCGGCATAGACCCAATATTTATAAACGCCTCAGAGAGATTCTTGTCTTCATTAAAAGGGGTTGTAGATCCTGAGGAGAAGAGAAGAATTATAGGCAAGATCTTCGCCAACGTCTTTAAAGAGATCGTGAGGAAAGATCCCAAAATAAGGTGGCTAGCACAGGGCACCACCTATCCAGATGTGATAGAGAGCGGTTCAAGACCCCTCTCCGCCAGGATAAAGACCCACCATAATGTTGGCGGGCTCCCAGAGGATCTCGGTCTGCTCGTGATCGAGCCTCTAAGATATCTATATAAAGACGAGGTCAGAGAGCTTGGGAGAGCCCTGGGGATCCCTGAGGAGATCCTTAAGAGACACCCATTCCCAGGGCCGGGGCTGGCTGTCAGAATAGTTGGTGAGGTTAATGAGAAGAGGCTTAGCATCCTTAGAAGGGCTAGCAGGATAATCGAGGACGAGCTTAGAGAGGCCGGTATATATGATAGCCTGTGGCAGGCATTTCCAGTCCTTATTGACAGAATGTGGGTCGGTGTTACTGGAGATGCTAGGAGGGAGGGATATATAGTTATAATAAGAGCCGTAGAGAGCGAGGACGGTATGACAGCTGACTGGGCTAGGATCCCGTATGAAGTGCTTGATAAGATCTCAAGGAGAATAACAAGGGAGATCCCCGAGATAGTCATGGTAGCCTATTCCATAACCTCTAAACCTCCAGCAACCATCGAACCCCAATAACACCCAATGATAGACTCGTTAAATGGTTATCTGTCATCTATAGTTTATCTATAAAGCCTTCATGAACTGTTTTGGGTTTCATATTGCTTTATTATGTTCATGTTAAGTTTCTCGTGTAGAGCTATAGAAACTTGCTCTGTGTGTAGTGAGACTTGCTAAAGACTCTCGAGCTTGTGGGGGCATATAGCGTGCCTATTAGTGATAAGAGAGTCTCAGAGCTTGTAACATAGCATGTTAAAGCTCTCCAGAGGGCTATAGATCTGATCTGCGGTAATATAGAGCGGGAATGCCGCCTCCCAGAGCTCATTAGAAGGGGTGGAAAACTGATCATTATTATTGGTTTGAAGGTGAGGATCCCAACAATACCAAAGGATAGGGCTTTCAAGAAAAACCTTAGAGAAGAGCTTATGAAGCATAACCCCTACGCTGCGCACTGGGTAGGCTCTGTTACTAGTAAAGCTTACTCGATTACGAAGGTTGGGGGAAGAGATATCTAAGGGGAAGGACCAGGAAGATCAAGCCAAGGCTAGGAGGAGATTCACTAGATACAAGACCACACTCATGAAGATAGATTACCAATCTAAAGCCATTAGGATAACTCTGAGGCTAGGGCTGTATTCTTTTTCATGGTAGTGGGAATGCTTTTATATTCGTTTGTTGTCTGGGCTTAGGCTTAAGCATCCAATCCATAATTGTATTGATGGTGAGGTGATATCTCTGCTAGATCTTGGGAGACCTCGGGAAGCGATGATGCTCAGAGCACCCGAGACCGAAGCCCTGTATGAGGGCTATGCCCAGAAGGGCTTCGGGGTTTTTAAGTCTAGATGGGAGCCCGGTGCCGCTGGGCTTAAAATCCAACCCATGAACCCATAGAGATCCCAAGATCCCTGTGAGGGAGGTGGAAGCCCCCCAATGCCACAGGGCTAAAAACCCTGTGGATCAAGAAGCACAGCAACACCAAACAAGAATATCAGCGATAATCAACAACCATCGGGGGACAAGCGGATATCTCTATATCCTGGATATCCTAGAAATCAACATGGTTTGAGAAAAAGGTCAGATGCTGATCTGTTGGTGAGGTTGTAATTAAGGATGGTAGGAAACGTTATACCGTTTAAAAGCTCTAAGAGGATCGAGGTTATGAGGGTTATTGGCTGGGATAGTGATGAGCTGTCATTGGACGGCTACTAGCTATCGATAGGCTTTATAAATGCTGGTCTCAGGCCTCTTCAGAGCATGAAGGTCGTGTATGAGCGTAAGAAAGCTATAGCACAGAGTAAGGGCAAGAGGGATCTCTGTGAGGAGTATGTGGCTAGGGAGAGGGATTTTGTGAACAAGCTAATAGCAGGTTTAAGGAGACCATTCCCAAACACTATCCGTGTTCTCGAGGATCTAGATAATGGGGGATCTTGTTAGTAGGAAAAGGGCTAAGAAGAGGAGGAAGAGGAATGCTAGAACATCATGGAGAGACATACACAGAAGAATGCCAGAGATGGCATTAACAGCTTATGTGGATCCGAGGAACACCTCTAGAGAATGCCCCAAATGCGGGTTTATTGTGGAGATCGAGAGGAGCAGGTCTTTGAGTACCCTAGATGCAATCTAAAAATGAATAGACATAAGGCGGCCTCTATAAACATTTAGGAGAAGATATCTGGAAGGGAGGAAGAGGAGAGCCAAGAGGCGGGATATCCCACAGCTATGAGCCGGAGGAAACTATGTGGGCGGAGCCCGGTGATATGGATCCCGATGAAAAGGGATCTGATGGCGATGAAGCCGAGAGAAGAGGGCTTGATCAAAGGTATCAGGCCCGATGAAGCCCGAACCCCTTAATCTAGAAGACCAGGATTTTTGATCCTCCACCTCCGTGTCTTGCTAGAAAAGATGCAGCACCTACTATGGGGCATCCCTCCAGAATACTGTCCCTCGAGATCCCCATAGCCTCTATAGTTGTTGAGCACGCATATATTCTCACATTACCGGAGCTTCTTGCAATAGAGATTAGATCCTGGAGCCTGGGTAATCCCTTTGGCTCCATACCCCTGGCCCTCAGCTCCTCATAGAAGCTTTTCTCGATCTCCTCAGCGCCTCCCTTAACTATGGCTTTTAGCCCCCAGAATGTGAAGAACATCTCGACCTTCATACCCATTGTAGAAGCTGTAGTAGCTAGAATAAATGCTGGATACACGCTTTCCGGCCTATCAGATCTAACTATTATTGCTATATCTGCTGGCTTTTCTGTGGATGACATATCGATCACCTACTCTTTCTAACTACAGCTATTATCTCTCCCTCAGCTCTTCTCAAATCCAGGATCTCGTTTCCAGTATACGTGGACCAGGACTTCAGATCTTCCTCGAATGCCGGATCCCTAGCAATCACCATGATCACAGAGCCCTTCGGCATATCTGCTAAGGAGGACGATAGCATCAGTATAGGGCCTGGGCACGTGAGGTTCCTTGCATCCACCATCTTATCTATTTTATAAGAGATCTCTTTATTCCTATTTGCATTGCTGCCCAATATATCACACCAACTAGATTTAGTACTAGAAAGCTTAAATAGATACTTATTTTGCAACTACGATAATTATATTCTATCTGATATAGGGATCTAGTAAATACTCAATAACCATAATATTATTATATGAGAAAGCTGGCTCAGCAATAAAAAGATGCAAAGTGCTAATAAATGTTTACACATAATTACTACTTAGGTCGCTATGACGCGATACTACGTTGGGGTGGATATCGGAGCAACAAATGTGAGGGCAGGGCTTTTCGATGAGGAAGGTAGGATGCTCAGGAAGATCAGAAGGTCTTTCCCCACGACAGGGTTTGAGGATTTCTTAAAAAATCTTGTTCTAGATCTCTGTGGGGATGTTATTAAGAATGTAGCTAGGGTTGGGATAGGATCTATAGGTCCTCTAGACATAGCAAGAGGATCCGTGTTTAGAACGCCCAATGCCCCTATAAAAAGCTTTAACCTAGTCTCCCCCATGAGGGAGTTGGGTTTAGAGGTGGTGATAGCTAACGATGCTTCTGCAGCAGCATGGGGTGAGTATATACTGGGATCTGGGAGGGGGCGCGAGAACCTTCTATATATAACTATAAGCACTGGGATCGGGGGAGGGGTTATAGTGGATAGCGAGCTATTAATCGGTAAGGATGGAAATGCTCATGAAATAGGTCATCTAGTTGTTGATCACTCATCTAGCTTGAGGTGCGGTTGCGGAGGCTATGGACATTGGGAAGCCATAGCTTCTGGATCCAATATGCCGAGGAGCTTCGCCAACTATGTTGTCTCTCTAAACCTATGTGGAAAAACAGGGTATAGAGTATCCCCCCTCTGCTCGGATCTAGAAAAGGGGAAATCTCCATCTCCAGAGGAGATATTTTCTATGTACTATAAGGGTGATCCTGTAGCGTCTAGCTATGTAGAGAAATACCTAGTACCCGTAAATGCTGCTGGCATGGCATCAGCTATTAATGCATATGATCCCGAGATCCTGGTGCTTGGAGGAGGCATAGCTCTTAACAATAAAGAGATATTTGCAAGGGGTATAGAGAGGTATCTAGATAGATACCTAGCTGTTAGAAAACCCGAGATCGTGTTCACAGCTTTCGGAGATGATGTAGGATTATATGGCGCTGCTTCCCTAGCAATGAGAATACCTAGACCCCTGGAGAAATATGTTAGCATCTGGAACTCCAAAGCATAGTTTACCAAAGGATTCAGAACCCCCTCTGCAGAAGGAGGAATATTATTATTATCATCGCTACAAAGCATAGTTTACCAAAGGATTCCGCTTATCCCTCGATCGTCGTTAGTCGTTAGTGATATTCTTTCGTTAAAAGCTTGCTGTGTTTCTAATCCATAGGGGTTTTATGATAATGCCTCAAATTATTCTCTGATCATATATAGGAACTATAGATCTGATCTAGAGCTCTGTACTGGAAGAGCTCTAATAACACTGCTCTAGGAGAATGGTTCTAGCTTGTAGCTAATAATATTTTAATAAATATAGTGGTGGAAGAATAACTATAATTGAGGGTTCATGGATCATAAGGATCTTGGGGTTAGAGATAAACCATATATAGAGATGAGAGGGATAGTCAAGGATATCCAGACGGTACCCAGGCGCTTAGGGGAGTTGATCTTGCTATATATAGAGGAGAGATCCTAGGTCTTTTAGGAGAAAATGGTGCTGGTAAAACAACTCTAATGAAGATCTTGTCAGGTTTTCTGAAACCCACGAAGGGGTATATATATGTGGATGGGAGAGAAGTGAAGTTCAATGGGCTCCTCAGATGCTATGTCAATTGGTATATATATGGTTCACCAACACTTCTCCTTAGTGCCTACTTTCACAGTTCTAGAGAATCTTTCCTTAGTTGCTAGGAAGGGCATAGCAAGCTCGCTAGCTAGGCTCGATTACAGAGGTGTTGAGGCACGAGCTAGGGAGGTTATGAAGACGCTGAATCTCGAGGTGCCTCTAGATATCCCGGTTGAGAGCCTATCCCTGGGCGTTAGACGGAGAGCTGAAGTTCTGAAGGCGCTCTTTGTAGGTGCTAATGTACTTATTCTTGATGAGCCTACGAGCTTTCTAACACCCTATGAGGCTAGGGAGCTCTTTAGATTCATTAAGGATCTCTCGTTGAAAGGGGCTACGGTAATATTCATAACCCACAGAATTAGAGAGGCGATCGAGGTAACGGATAGGATCGTTGTGCTTAGGAAAGGCCGGGTGGCAGGGGAAATACCCACGGAGCTTGCCACGCCCGAGAAGCTTTCGGAGATGATGGTTGGGAAGGAGGTAGAGATGGAGGATAGAGAGGCTATCCATAAGCTTCCTCAACAGGCTTCCGAGCCCATTTTAAGGATAAAAGATCTAGTAGTGATTAACGATCTAGGAGTTCCAGCGGTAAAGGACGTAAACCTAGAGCTATACCCAGGAGAGATCCTAGGTATAGCTGGTGTTGAGGGAAACGGGCAAGCAGAGCTCGTGGAGGCAATAACAGGGCTTAGGAAGGCCCTGAGTGGCAGAGTTATACTAGGCGACACTGACATGGTTAATAAGAATCCTTCGGAGATATATAGGCTAGGGATAATACATTTACCAAGTGATAGGGATAGGCTGACCCTTGCACCAGATATGAAGATCTATGAGAACGCCTTAATAGGTCTTCAGAGAAGCGGTATATTCTTATACAAAAAGCTTGTTACGGCGATTTCGTGGAGAAGGGTAAGAACATTTGCTCGGGAGCTTGTGAAGACGTTCTCCATAGCTGCTAGCGATATAGACGCCAAGGCGAGATCTCTCAGCGGGGGTAATAGACAGAGGCTCGTCCTTGCAGGGAGCTCAGTAAAGGGGCCAAGATCGTAGTAGCGTCAAATCCAACGAGAGGGCTTGATATATCATCTACACTATATGTGAGATCTCTTCTTAGGGATCTGAGAAACAGAGGGGTCTCTATCCTGTTGGTGTCCTCGGATCTCGACGAGATCATGGAGCTCAGTGATAGAATCGCGGTTATGTTTGACGGAAGAATTATAGGGATCCTTTCTAAGGAGGAGGCGAAACGTGTTGATATAGGAATGCTTATGGGCGGTTATCAAGGGCATGGATCTGGAAGCCCTGGCTCGCTCTCCTCACGGTTATAAATCCCGTAACAAATAAGTTAGCGGGGCCTATCATGGGTTATGGATATAGAAAGCCAATGCTCGGGCTTTCTAGGGTAGCTTTCATATCAATTATACTTATAGTGATTATAGCTGCTATTGCATCGAGCTACATGCTACTATATCAGAGAGCCCCAGGCGTGCAGCAACAAACAACACCCCAAACACTCCCTATACCCCCCAGACGTCCCCCGCTACCCAAGCTGTTAAGCAGAGGATAAAGATAGCCATAGTATCTGATATAGGTGGGAGAGGCAATCTAAGCTTCAATGATATGGCATTCAAAGGTGGGGATGACGCTAAGAGGGACTTCGGCGTAGATGTTGTGGAGCTAGTGAGTAAGACGCAGGAGGACTATATACCGAATCTAAGGACGGCAGCCCAGGACCCTGATGTAAAGTTGATAGTGGGAGTAGGCTTTCTCCTAACAGATGCCCTAGTAACAGTAGCACTAGAATATCCAAATAAATTCTTTGCTGGTATAGATACCAGTGCTCAAGATGCGGTTAAGAGTAAATACCAGGATAAGTACCCCCTACCGAATCTCCTCGATATAAGGTTCGAGGAGCATAAGGAAAGTGCTCTAGTGGGAGCCCTAGCCTGTCTCCTTGCTGCTGCATATAACTATCCACATGTTGGGATGGTTCTCGGCATTGAGATACCTCCTCTCTGGAAATTCGAGGCAGGGTATAAGTGGGGATGTAGCTGGGCTATCGAGTGGTATAGGAATAGATTTGGCAGGGATCCTCCTGGGATAGGGGCTACACCACCTAAGGATAGGGTTCTCTGGACATATACTGGGACGTTCAGCAACATAACTAAGGGATATGCCGCTGCAAAGCCTATGTATGAGAAGGGGGCTATTGCTGTATATAACGTTGCCGGCCCCCTTGGACTAGGGATAAACCAGGCTCTCATCGAGATAGCAAAGGCCAGGAACCTTAGTATGGGGCCTCCATTCTGGATCGGTGTTGACGCTGATCAGGACTGGATCAACCCAGGATTCATAGTAGCCTCAATGATGAAGAGAGTCGATAAAGCAGTATATAGCCACCAAGCTGGTTCTCGATAACAAGTTCGCTGATATAGTTAAGAGGAATAATGGAGTCCTTCTACTGGGCATCGGAACCAAGATCGATGGGGAGCTGGCAGAAGGGATCTCGGTGAGCACCCTTAAGGATCTAGATGAATTTATACAGATGGGTATAAACGCTGAGAGGCTACAGGTAAGAAGGTCTTACCAGCGTCTCCCGATGAGATAAAGGCCAAAGTGAAGGCTATGAGGGACTCGATCCCATAGTGGGTATGGGAAGGTGTTAAAGAGCTCGAGAGTAAGATAAGGAGCGGGGATGTTAGAGTGCCCCTTCCAACATCTTTAGATGATATAAAGAGAATAAGAGATACATATGGCTGATCATAAGGCAGTTTTCTCGAAGATCTATATGGCGTAGGGCTATCTTATAATATTCTTAACATAATAGTTCTGGGGATTTCATGTCTCTCGAGGAGGAGCTTGAGTCTCTAAGCTACCCAGAAGCACCGAAGATCGTTGTTAGGCCTCCTGGACCGAGATCCCAGGAGATTCTGAGGGATCAGGGTGTTTTTGAAACACAGTCCCTGATCTATCCAAAGATCTTTGAGTTTGCTATAGATGCTGCTAGAGGAGCTACGATAAGGGATGTGGATGGAAACTGCTATATAGACTGGGTAGCTGGAATAGCTGTTCTCAATGTAGGACATGGGAATCCATATGTGGCTAAAGCCGTCAAAGAACAGCTAGATAGATACTGGCACTGGATGAGCGAGATCCCGAGCGAGGTGAGGATAAGGTTTCTCAAGAAACTCCACTCAATACTTCCACAAGGTCTTAGAGAGAGGGCCAAGATCATGACATCCGTAACAGGTGCGGATGCCGTGGAGACAGCTATAGCTATAGCGAGATGGGCTACTGGTAAGCCTGTGGTTATGGCATTTGAGGGAGCATATCACGGCGTACACCAAGGGGTTATTATGGCTACTGCTAAGAGGAGCCTTCAAAAGATGTCTGGGGTGCCGCTGGTAAATGTTGTCAGGGTTCCATATCCATATCCCTATAGATGCCCCCTACCGGCAAGGGACCCTGAAGAGTGTGGCTATGCCGTGCTGAGTTATATAGAACACTTACTGAGGGATCCATATAGCGGTGTCGGAGAGGTGGGTTCTATAGTTGTTGAGCCCATACAGGGGGAGGGTGGATATATAGTTCCTCCCAGGGGCTTTCTACAGGGGCTGAGAGAGATAGCTGATAGATACGGGATCCTCCTTATAGTTGATGAGATCCAGAGCGGGGTAGGGAGGACAGGGAAGTGGTGGGCTGTAGAGCATTTCGGCGTGGCGCCTGATATCATGGCTATATCGAAGGCTATTGGGGGAGGAATACCAATATCCTTTGTAGCGTATAGAAAGGATATAGATGATAAGCTGGAGGAGATGTTCCATCTAGGCACTTTTAGGGCTAATCCTCTAGGGCTCGCGGCTGGGTCTGCTGTGATAGAGTATATAGAGTCTAGGAACCTCCTAGAGAGGACTAGCTCGCTTGGAGACTATATAATTAACAGGCTCAGGGATCTGATGGATAGATACCCCATAGTTGGCGATGTCAGGGGGATAGGCTTCATGATAGGGATCGAGTTTGTGAAGGATAGAAGAACGAAGGAGCCTGGGGAGAAGATAGCTAGCGAGCTGAGGAGAAGGCTATTCGAAAATGGTCTCTTAATGCACACATGCGGCCACTACGGAAACGTGATGAGGTTCATGGCACCCCTTATAATTAGCAAGAGGCTCTTGGAAGCCGGCCTAGAGATCTTCGAGAATGAGGTTAAGAAGCTCTCTGCGAAGTAGCGCAATCTATATAAGCGTCTTTGAATACACTATCAACGATCAACCATGTCAGCGTGTTCAAAGGCCAGATATATATGGATGGACGGTGAGTTAATAGAGTGCGAGAGAGCATATGTACATATACTTACACACGCACTACACTATGGCACAGCGGTTTTTGAGGGGATTAGGGGGTATTGGAGTGAGGACGAAAGGAACCTCTATATATTCAGGCTCAGAGATCACATGGTTAGAATGATAAACTCAGCCAGAATCGTGGGGCTAAGGCTGAGCTACGGGATTGAAGATCTCGTAAATGCCGTGATCAGAACCGTGAAGGTTAACGAGTTCCAGGAGAATATATACATCAGACCCATAGCATTTGCCGGAGAAGGAAGCATATCTCTTGACACATCGAAGGTACCGACGAGAGTGTCCATAGCTGCATTCCCCTTCGGCCACTATCTGAAGCCAAAAGGGGTTAGGGTGAAGGTTGTTAGCTGGAGAAGGGTTCCCAACTACTCTATGCCGGTCATTGCAAAGGCATCTGGTATATATCTAAACTCTGTTATAGCCCTCTCAGAAGCCCTGTCCTCGGGGTATGATGAAGCTATACTCCTTGACTGGAGAGGCTATGTGTCTGAGGGCTCTGGGGAAAATATATTTGTCGTTAAAAGGGGGGTGATCTACACTCCCCCCACTTACGCGTCTATCCTCGAGGGCATAACGAGGGACTCTGTAATAAAGATTTCCAGGGAGCTTGGATACGAGGTGGTGGAGAGAGACATAGCTAGAGAGGAGCTATACACGGCCGACGAGATCTTCATGAGCGGCACAGCAGCAGAGATCACACCAGTAGTCGAGGTTGATGGAAGAGTTATTGGAATCGGCTCTCCAGGGCCTATAACAGAGAAGATCATGGAATACTATAAAAAGATCGTGTACAATAGGGTGCCCAGATACAGGGAGTGGATCACCCCTGTCTACTAGCTCCTCATAGCCGCGAACTTGATAAGTGTTAGCGCAACATGTCTAATCCCATTTATGAAGTCCTGGATCCTTATGTTCTCATTGGGGGCATGGGCTCTGGATCCATAGTATCCAACACCAGCCCCTGTCATGGGGGTTTTAGCAACTTCTGTGAAGTAGTATATAGGGCCTGAGCCTCCAGACAGAGGGGCAACGCTAGGTTCTTTACCATACGCCTCGATCGCCGCTTCTACAGAAGCCTTTACGATCCTCTCGTTTGGTGGTGTATAACCAGATCTATACATGCTGTGAACCACTATCGCAGCGTCTCCGAAACCCTTCTCCGCTATATATTTCTTAAACTTTTCCAAGATCCTCACGGGATCCTGCCCTGGTATAGGTCTAATATCTATTTTGACCCCAGCTATGGATGGCACTATGGTCTTAGATCCCTCACCGGTATAGCCTGAGTAGAGACCTGAAACGTTTAGAGAAGGTTCTAGATATAGTTTTCTAAGGGCATCGTATCCCCTTACTCCCCCTACAAATTCCCTGAGGCCCAGATCTCTGGCCATTTCCTCAAGCTCTGTGAAATCCATCTTCTTAATCAGCTCTTCCCCAACCCTTACAAACTCTTGATCTATATTCTCATAGAAACCTGGCACATAGATCCTCCCATTCTCATCCTTCAAGATCGTTAAGAGCTTAGCCATTCTCCATACGGGATTAGGTACTAGAGGGGCGTTGCCGCTATGGACATCTCTTGAAGGGCCTCTCAGTATTATTTCTATATATAGCATGCCCTTGAATCCGAGGCTTATTCCGAGTCTCCCATCTCTTCTTATATACCCTGTCTCCCATATGCCGCCTTCAGATCTGATCCACGTTCTATTGTTCTCAACGATCTTACCTATAGTGGGAGATCCTATCTCCTCTTCTCCCTCTATCAATAACCTGATCTTAAGATCTAAATCTTCTAAATATGGCACTAGAGCGTCTAGCGCAGCGATCCTAGCAGCTATGTTACCCTTATTATCAGCAACTCCTCTTCCAAACAAGAACTCCCCCTTCCTAGTCAGCTTAAACGGATCGCTTTCCCATAGTTTGAGAGGATCTGGAGGCTGTACATCGTAGTGATTATATATTAAGACGCTTCTAGTCCCGGATCCTATCTCCGCTAACACAGCTGGATGTCCTCCACCGCCTGCTATCCAAGCCTTGAAACCTCTTTCTCTAAGTATAGATGCTAGGTACTCTGCGCATCTACCCATTGCATCTCCTCCCCATGCTGCTACAGTTGGGTACTCCACAAGACTGCCTAGAAGATCTATGTATTTCTCATAGTTAGTGGTTATATATGACAATACTTTTTCTCTTACCATACCAGCCTTTGGTTCCGTAGAATCACCAAACTATTATCTTGGTGGGATTAATTAAATTATGCTAATGTATGTTTAATATATGTATCTCTATACTGGGTAATACTGGTTGTTTTCCAATGGGGGAAAAGATCATGGTATGTGTATTAAATCTGTGCCAATATAAGTTATATAGTGGATACTGAGAGATTGGGTATGGTAGATAAAGCTGATCTCAGAAAGAATACTAGGAGCCTCTTCCAGTTCTCTAGGCATGTGAATAGTTTAAAGAAGGATATATCCAGCGGAGATAAGTATCACACAAAGGATCCGAGTATAGATGCTGAAGATGCAGCTAATAAGAGCAATAAGTATCGAGCGAGCCGTCAACATAGCTCTGAGAGGGGTGCCATAGGCGGGTTAGATAGATATCTTGGACAGAGGCTTAGTAGAACCCAACATTCTCCTACTCAGAGCCTTATGAATGATGTCGAGGCTAGCAATAACGAGGTTACCGATGAGAATGCCCTAAAGACCGAAGCCGGGTCTCAGGGGGGCATTACTGGTGAGTCTATGTATGAAGGCGGTCGCTTTGTCTATCATAAGGGAAGCCCCGATGTAGATAGTCTAGACGCTTCGATCTTTGACATACCAGAGGCTATAGAGGTTGAGGGCTATGTTATGGAGGTTCAATATGATGGCAAGGTGTCAAAGGCTGTCCTCTATATCTATGTAGAGGAAGAGGGCAGGCTCTACAGGGTCTATGATAAGACAGGTCATAGGCCGTATTTCCTGGTAGATTTAGATCCGGATAAGGTTAGGGGGATAGTTGGGAATTCCGATGATGTTGTCGACATATATAGGGTCGAGAAGTTCGACCTGCTTCTAAATAGGAAGATTATGCTGACGAAGATAGTTGTTAAAGATCCTCTGGCTGTTAGAAGGCTCAGGGATAGGTTTCCCAAGGCTTGGGAGGCTAATATTAAGTACCACCACAACTATATCTACGATACACAGCTAATACCGGGGCTCAGATACAGGATCAGGAACGGCAGATTCGATCCTGTGATCGATATAGATGGAGATAAGATATCCATAGAGATCAACAAGACCTTTGCCGACGAGACTGAGGATGTTAAAGAGATCGCCGTGAAATGGTACCCCCTTTTTGAGGCGCCGCCACCGAGGATCAAGAGACTCTCTATAGATATAGAAGTATACACTCCGAATAAGGGGAGGGTGCCCAATCCAGAGACAGCTGAATACCCCATTGTTAGCATTGCTATGTGTAGTAATGATGGCGCATGCTCCGTCTTTATACTGAGGAGAGGCGACGAGAAAGCTGTTGAGAGGTTAAAGGAGGTTGTTGATAGCAGGACCAGGGTATATGTGTTTGAGAGTGAGAGAGAGCTTGTTAAGAGATTCTTCCAAGAGATCTCTAGATACCCCGTGATCATAACTTTTAACGGTGATAACTTCGATCTACCATATCTCTACACGAGATCCAGGAAGCTTGGCTTCTCAAGGGAGGAGATCCCAGTAGTTATTAAGGAGACACATACGTCCTTTAGACATGCTCTTCACATAGATCTTTATAGGTTCTTCAAAAACAGGGCGATACAGAACTACGCATTTGAAGGGAGGTATAAGGAATATACTCTCGACTCTGTTGCCCAGGCACTGTTAGGAAAGGGTAAGCTGGCTAATGAGGAAGGTATAGGGTCTATGAGTCTCTACGATCTTGCAAGATATAACCTTAGGGATGCACAGCTAACAATAGAGCTCACAACATTTTCCAACGAGCTTCTATGGAAGCTCATAATCTTGCTCATGAGGATAAGCAAGCTTGGGATAGAGGATGTTACGAGAACACAGGTATCCACATGGATCAAGAATCTATTCTATTGGGAGCATAGATCCAAGGGTTATCTAATACCAACAGAAGCGGATCTAGCTTCTCTCAAATCTAGGAAGGCTACTGAGGCAATTATAAAGGGTAAAAAATATGCTGGAGCAATAGTAATAGATCCGCCGCAGGGGGTGTTCTTCGATGTAGTAGTTGCTGACTATGCCTCTCTATACCCCAGCATAATTAAGAGGTGGAACCTTAGCTACGAGACTGTGGATCCGCCTGAGGGTGAGTGTAACAGGCTAGAGCCTATAAGGGATGAGACAGGAGCAACGATCCACAGTGTTTGCATGGACAGGGTCGGGATAACCTCTGTAATTATAGGTCTTCTAAGAGACTTCAGGGTTAAGATCTATAAGAAAAAGGCTAAGGAGAAGAATATCCAAGAGGATATGAGGAACTGGTACGACGTTGTGCAAAGAGCTATGAAGGTCTATATAAATGCGTCATATGGCGTCTTCGGCCACGAGAAGTTCCCACTATATGCCCTCCCAGTCGCTGAGAGTGTCACGGCCCTCGGAAGGATGATCATTACCATGAGCCAGCAAAAGGCTAGGGAGTTGGGGCTGATGGTTCTATATGGCGATACAGATTCCCTCTTCATATGGGCTCCTCAAGAGGATAGGCTTAACCAGCTCAGGAAGTGGATCCTAGATAGCTTTGGTCTCGAACTAGATATTGATAAGAAATATAGATTCGCGGCTTTCTCCCTCAAGAAGAACTACCTAGGCGTATATCCAGAAGGTTCCGTAGATATAAAGGGCCTAGTGGGTAAGAAGAAACATATACCGGAGTTCGTTAAAGAGGCGTTCTCAGAGGCTGTTAAGAAGCTCGGGTCCATAGATACGCCCCAGGATCTGTTAATGGTATCTACGTGGTTGAAGGAGATCCTGCAGGAGATATATAGAAAGCTCAAGGATAAAGAATACACACTAGATCAGTTAAGCTTTAAGATGACACTTGGAAAGCCCTTAGAAACATATACCAAGAATACGCCGCAACATGTCAAGGCTGCCCTCATGCTAGTTAGAGAAGGGATAAAAATATCCCAGGGAGATAACATATGGTTTGTAAAGGTTAAGAGTAAGGAAGGTGTGAAACCCGTACAGCTTGCAAAAATAAGCGAGATAGATGTTGAGAAATATATTGAGAGCCTAAGATCGGCGTTCGAACAGATACTAGCCCCGCTAAGCATTGAGTGGGAAGAGATCTCAGGGCATAGTAAGATCTTTGACACTAAATAAAAGACCAAGCTTCGCCCTTTAGGGCGGTGTATTTAAGGCCTC
>JAVVGE010000034.1:0-20950 GCA_032249255.1 Desulfurococcales archaeon
CTTTCAATTCTATAGTAGATCACCCGATCCGTGTTGCTTTTCTGTTTGTTCAGTTCTATAGTAGATCATTTGGGGGGCTTTGTCCCTTTTTGCTAGGCCCCTGTATATTTTATTGTTTCTGGGCATTTAAGCTTTGATCTTCGTATTGATCCTTGTGGTTGATGGGCGCTATACTTATATACCTCAAAGCTTTTTGATCATGTCTATCCCGGGATCTTCCGGGATGATCCCTCGGGATCTTTTTCCACATAGATCTGTTTTTGATCTTTGATCATATGATCTTTTCGATCTCCTTGGATCTTTTTCCCTATTCTTTCCCGGTTGATTCCGGGATGATCTCTGTTTTTGTCTTTGTTGTTTTCGATATCATGATCCATGTTTTTGTTGGTTAGATACTGTTTATTTTTCTTTTCCCCCGTAGCTATATATGGTTTTTCGTTTTCTTATTTGATTTTCTATTGTTTTTTTACTCCTACCAGTGCTCTTGTCATTTGTGGGCTACCTCTCTAGCTATTGCCTCTATGAAGCGGTCTTGGTAGTCCTGCTGGGCTTTGCTGCTAAGATCACTATTCTGTTTCCTGACTTTGCTTCCTTGCTGGCAGGCCTTTTAGTAAGAGGTGCTTGTGGAGCAGTGTGGATATATAGCTGTCCATGCTCCCTCATATGTCTGGGTGTTTGGGGCGTTTTTCTAGGGATCTTCCGGGGATCTCTTGATCTCCCTAGGATCTTCTCTACCATCTCCCAGAAAGATCTGGGAGATCTTCCTTGAATCTTTCAGGACAATAATAGAAGGTAAAACCTAACAGCTAGAAGGGGGGGCTTCATCCTTTTCCACGATATTAGAATGCTCTATATATGTTTATTATTAATCAATGGTTAGAGTGGAGGTTTAGGGGTAAACGAGGTCTAGGGATGATGGCTAGGGGGAAGAAGGGCTATGAGGAGTATAGGTGAGTTGTCAAGCCGGGCGATAGGATGCAGCCGAAAGAGTTTCCTCTCTTAGGAGAAACAAGGCTGGGCAATACTCAGGAGAGATCTTCGATGAGATCATTAGATACTTAAACCAGGGGAGAGAGAATCTTAGGAGTAGGAGGATCAGGAGATATTTCTGGAGGAGATCTTGGGAGATTACTTGGTATCAAGTAGATCTTGAGATGAGCGATGGAATACTAGTGCCTAGGATCAATGGTGTTGAGAATATTTTCTTCACAAGTGTTGCCAGCAATACTCATAGGGGCTGGGCGCACCTCGATCTTGAGCCTTCTAAGGAGTTCTACAAGCTATTGGCCAGAGGCTTTAAGCCGACATCACATGCTAAGATTAAGCTTGATAGGAAGAATAAGAGAGTGCTTTTCCACCTATCCCTAGAGAAGGAGGTCGAGATCCACAAGCCAGAGAATATTATTAAGCCTGTCGATGTTAATGAGAACTCTGTAGCAACTCTCTACGAGGCATTCGCAATAATCCTCGAAACAAACCTGTAGGGACAACATTAGGCTATAGCTATAGGAAGGAGAGTATTCAGAGGAGAAATAGATCCGGTAGCAGAGAGGCTAGGGAAGCCATGAAGAAGCTTAAGGAGGATAAGAAGAAGAGGGACTATAGGTGGAAGACAGCAAGCCTTATAGTCAGGAATGCCCTGAGGACTAGGGGTGTTATAGTTGTTGAGAGAATATCAGGTAATGATATAAGGGTTATGATCGCTAGGTATAGGAATAAGCAATTAAGGCATAGGATATATCAGAGCGCATTGAAGGGAGAGCTGAACTCGATAATAGATAAGGCAAGGGAGTATGGTGTGCCGGTATTGATGGTGGATCCTAGGAACAATTCGAAAACATACCCGATGCACAATGCTTTGATAGAGTATGGGGAGGATAGGATAGGGATATGTAGCAAGGGAGGTGAGAGATGGCATAGAGAGGGTAGTCGTACTGATCAATATTTATCTTAAAGCCCTTTATGAGGGCATTGCCCAGAAGGGCTTCGGGGTTTAAGCCTAGATGGGGGCCCGGTGCCGCTGGGCACCACAGCCACCTCTGAGCCCATAGAGATCCCAAGATCTCTTTGGGGGAGGTGGAGGTCCCTCGATGACTACAGGGATGTTATTACATTCCTGTGGATCAAGAGGCAAAGCAATCCAAAACAAATTAATATCAGTGATAATCAATGAGCATTGAGGGACAAGCGGCAGATAGACATACAGCATCAGCGTATCTAATAGCATTAAGAGAGCTTAGACATTAATGAATACAAACACTACAAATGATTAAGAAAACTGAAACAGCCTTATAATCCCTACTGCTTCCCAAATGACGGGTATATTCCGAGTAGAAAAGAATCGATGGTCAGTCTAAAAGAGACCACGATCAATGTGAGGATCTGAGGCAGACGAGGAGACGGATAAACCGGTGTATGCTTTTGTGTTTCGCTTTCTAATACTAGATACTATGTATCGTCCAAAGATCCTCTCGCTGTAAATAGAGTCTGGCTATGATATACGTACTGCCTAAATACTTCTACTCTAATATTATTAGACAGATCACTACCTGGGAATATAGCGCTATGATATGTTATAGCATGGAATATATTTTTTATTATTCTCTTTGCTAATATTTTATAGGGGTGTATATGCCTAGGACAACTGTTGCTGTAGATGATACTATAGCTAAGAGGATCTCAGCCCTTGCGAGGAAGTTTAACTTAGTCCTATCGAGCTTTTCTTCTGAGGCTCTGAGTGTGGCTGGGGATCTCCTTGAAATGGGTCTTATGCCACGTGATTTAAAGAAGTTAACTACGGTTATGAAGATAGCATCTTTTATAGACCCTATAGTGCTTCCAATGGAGCTGTTCGAGAGTCTAGTTAAAAAAGCCTCAATGTGTGGTGAGCAATGTATTAAGGAGCTAGATGGTGAAATGGAGAGCTGGGGTAAGAGGGTTGCATCTATCATTAAAGGATACTATGAGGATGACATAGAGTCTCTGATAGACGCTGTATCAAAGGCTTCGAAAGTATTTGCTCTCAGAGAGATTTCTGTGGAGAGGTTTACACAGAACTCGATGGAGATAAAGCTAGTTGGGGTTGGTAAGAGTGAGCTAACCACAAGGCTAACTTACACATTTATAAAGGGGTTGTTTGAGGGATTAGGCTATAAGGTCTCTCTCGAAAGCATGGGAATAGGTATAATAAAGATCTCTGTTGAAAAGCCTATGTGAAACGCTAAAACCTAAGGTAAGTAGGTCTCTCCTCCTGAGCTCTCCTCCTAGCTTCTATGATCATTTCGCTAATTCTACTTAAGAAGTCTTGAGGAAGCTTTTTAAAGGGAAGCTCTATCCCTTTGATTGATCTGCCGCTTTCCACGATAAATATATTGCCTCTATTATATCTAGCCATCTCTATAGGCTCTGAAAAGCCTATCATGGACCAGATCCTCTGTGCCGCGTTTGGGGTTATGGGATATAGGGAGAGTGCTAGGATAGCAACTATGTTTGCCGCTATATACATCGTGGTCCCAGCCCTCCTCTGATCTCTCTTGATCTCCTCCCAAGGAGCCCTTCTATTTATATACTGATTACCCTTCCTAGCTATATCTAGTATATATTCAGATGCCTGCTTGATCCTGGTCTCAAGCATTCTATCTATATAGCTACCATAGCTAAGCTTCACACTCTCAATAACCTCTATATCTATATCATCGAATCCCCCAGGCATTGGGATTCTCGAATCAAAGTGTCTTTCTATAAAGCTTAGAACTCTATGGACAAAGTTTCCTATATCATCATTTAACTCAGAATTAACGATCCTAAAGAACTCTTTCCAACTAAAGTTCGTATCCCTTTCCTCAGGTCTCATTCTTACCAGAGCGAATCTCCAGTAATCCGGATCTTCTACTATATATAGAGCCTCGTCAGCCCACAGACCTATCCTTCTACTCTTGCTGAATTTCTCGCCCTCGTATAGTAGGTACTCTGTTGATGAGATAATCCATGGTAGTGGATACCTATCGTCCGAAGCTATCAGCATCGCGGGCAGGATCACTGCGTGGAATGGTATGTTATCCTTTCCTATAAAGTAGACTGTTTTCGTATTCTTATTATACCAGAAATCGTCGAAAGATCTACCCCTTTTCTCGAGAATCTCTTTAGATGCCGATAAATATCCTAGAAGAGCCTCAAACCAGACATATATGGTCTTCCCTTCAGCACCTAGGAAAGGAGCTTCGATGCCCCACGCATTATCCCTTGTCACGGATCGCGGCTTGAGACCCTCCTTGATCCAGTTAAGCGAGTAGTTTCTCACATTGTCCCAGAGATTTTTATTCTCTTCAAGCCATCTCCTAACAGGCTCCTCAAGCTTTCTTAAATCGAAGAACCAGTGAGTCGTTTCTTTGAGAACAGGCCTCGAACCGCAGATAGCACATCGAGGGGATATAAGGTCTAGGGGATCTAAGAGGGATCCGCAATTCTCACACTGATCACCCCTAGCATTTGGATAACCACATCTAGGGCACTTGCCCTCTACAAACCTGTCCGGTAGAAAGATCTTATCCCTTTCACAATAAGGTAGAACAACCCTCTGAGTAAATACATAGCCCTTTCTCTCTAGCCTGGACATGAAGTCCTTTACAAACTGCTTATGAGCACTCGACTCTGTCCTCGAATAGTTATCAAGCTCGATCCTCCATCTTCTCAGGATCTCAGCAACATAGCTATGAGCCTCATCTGTTAACCTTCTAGGATCTATACTTTTCCTTCTAGCCTCGACCTCTATAGGTGTGCCATGTTCATCAGATCCAGAGACAGAGATCACGTCCTCGCCCAGCATCTTCAAAAACCTAGTCATAATATCAGCTCCTAGTAGATGCAATATGGTGCCTAGATGAGGAACACTATTGATATAAGGCCATGCTGCAGTAACAACCCATCTTTCCTTCTCCAGCAATATTCACCTAATTCACATATACCGCAGAGCATATATAATCCTAATGAATGTCTAAGATACCGAGATCCTTATATCCAAGAGATATAACTTCAACAATCTATCATTGACGAGGATAATTGGTGGCGGGGACCTGGTAGCGGGGGGTGGATTTGAACCACCGACCTCGGGGTTATGAGCCCCGCGGGCTACCTGGCTGCCCTACCCCGCTATCTCGCCCCGCCATTTATAGATATATACACCGAGGCTTTTATCTTTTGGTGAGGTGTCTAAATGAGAATCGCTGGGATCATAAGCATGGTAGTAGGGGTGGGTGTAATATTACAACTAGTCCTGGGAATGCATCTAGAGAGAATACAGTTTCTAAGAGATTTTCATGCATCTATTGGTATCCTGGGTCTGATCCTAGTTCTCTATCTAACTTACGACTCTTTAAATAGAGGGAGTATGGTATTGAAAATAGCGTCGATCGCTACGCTAATAATAACGCTGATCCAGGTTGTACTAGGACTATATATATACACAGCCCCTAGTATATTCTACGTGAATCTACATATGGTGACAGCTGTTATACTAGTTATCGCAGTAGCCATAACGGGCTATATCTCTATTAGATCTTCCAAAAGGATTAGATCCTAGTGTTGCCCTTCTCCACCATAAAGGACAGAGGTTCTATTACCGAGTTTCGAGTAGTAAGTCAACTTAATAGTATTAAAAGGTTTAACGATTTGATCCCGTGAGATCTTGAATCATTAATAGCTATAAATTATTCGTCTTTCTTTACTATAGAGGGCTAGATAGTATATCTCCCAAAAGATCAGCGGGATCTTCCACTTCGACCCCAGCTTTTGCGAAGAACCTAGTTATATTCTTTAGATCTTGTTCTAAGAAGCTTCGAGCATTTGGGTGATCAATCGAAACTGCCTGGGATACATCAATCACAACTGGCTTACCTTCAAATATCATTATATTATATTCACTCAGGTCTCCATGAACCAGTCTAGCCTTTCTATATATCAGCGTAATGATCTCTGTAATCTCTTTATATATTCTCATAAGATCCTCTAGCGATAGCTCCCCAGTCTCATATGCTTCTTTTAACAGAGGCGCTCTTATGCCCTCAGATCCTATGAACTCCATTACTAAGACATTTTTCTCAAGGCATTTCGGCTCTGGAACCCTTATACCGGCCTCATACATCCTCTTTAGGTTTGAAAATTCTTTTCTAGCCCATAGGTATATAAGCTTCTTCGGGGATAGCCCCCTATATTCTTCATATCTAGGATCCCCTGCTAGATATTTTATCATAGATCTTCTGAATTCTGAGGTAAGGGTTAGGTAGATCTTGACTGCCAGATCTCTATCTACAGGGTCTTTCGCCCAGTATACTTTAGCCTCCTTACCTGCGGATATAGCGCCTTTAAGTGATTTGATACATCCTCTTGACTTTAAAGTAAGCACACTCATTACTGTAGATGTATCGAAAACCTCTTCAACGATCTCAAATAGATCGCTATCCCTATACCTCTTAACCCTTTCCCTTCTAGAGACCCTGTCCAAGAGATCTTCATAATCACGCTTTATTAGGCTACCACCATCTATATTCTAGTTTATGGAAATATTAATAGGAAATCTTTACCCTAAGGAATAACCTTCGTCAATACCACGACGTATAGGTTCTATATAGGATCCACTATTATGGGTAATCACTTTAAAGCAATAATATTAGAGCAGTATATAGGGGCTACCGTTGGATGTGTTGTTCCCGGTACCTACTACTACAGGGATGTTTATAGGTAGATTAATCTATCTAGCATATTATAATGAGAGATCAACAAAATTTAGTATCAATGCCTGGAAGGAGGTGAAAACAGTATCTACCAGATCTTTTAGTATTGGAAAAAATTATACCTCAAAAAACACTACTGAGATAATTGATACAGCCCGAAATGAGTTGAAGAAGACTATAGCCTCTTAGAAAGGGTTGTCTAGAGAGGAGAGGTATATGAGGAATATCCTAGTAAAGATAAAGAGCGGAAGACATGACGGGCTACAGGGTCTATATGGTAGAATATGTGATGGCTGTTCCCCGGAGGATGCTGTTAAGAGGAGTCTAACATTTGAGAGGATAGATCCTGAGATCAATTTTATATGGATAGACGATCCCGCGCCGGGGATTCCACTAAATTCATTCGTAGCTGTGTGGGAGGGCTATCTATACATTCCAAAGGCTAGGAGCTATAAATTCTTCCTGGATTCCGATGATGGAGCGAGACTATATATAGACGGAAAGGTAGTAATAGACAGATGGGAGAAAGCGGGAGCTGGAATAGCCTTTTCAGACCCTGTGGATCTCTCTAAAGGGCCTCACAGAATCAGGCTTGAGTACTATAATGAAGGCCCCTTCGGAAAGATCAGGCTCGGATGGGGAAGGAGAGGAGAAGATTACGAGATCATATCCTCTAGATATCTTTATTCAGTACCAAGCAGATCAATAATAATAACAGGTGTCCCTAAAAACTACAGGGTAGTGATCGTTATAGAAGGAGAGATTAAGGAAGCCATATTTAGGAGCGGACTTGCAATGATCCCTATAGGTAATAGGGAAGGACATGCAGAAGCTATCATAAAGATCTTCGATGAAAAAGACAACCCCATATACATAAGCCCATACATCGATATGTGGCCTGGAGATGTGTATAGCTTCGAATCTATCGAGGTATATGACCGAGGATCTGAACGATCAACAAACCAAGATCCTTAGAGCCCTAGAGAACTATAAGCTCCTAATAACCCGCTATAGACCTAATCTCACGGCTATAAAGAGTATGACCTTCTCCACGCCCTTGAGAGCGAGGCTTATCCCTCTATTTAATGTCAAGGGCCATAGTATTATGGTTATGTGTCTCCGAACTCCGAGCAGGCTGAACAGTCTAACCTAGAAACTTAAGTTCTCTCTCATAGGTGGGGCCATTAAATTCCACCTTCGATTCTCTATATGTAGATCATATTCTCTATGCCGGGGTCTCTAGTGTCACACCTCTAGGGAGGGGTTACTTCTATATCATGATGATCATCGAACTGGGACTACGCTTCGGAATCTCCCTCTAGGGATTTATTCTTTTTCATGATAGCAGAAATGTTTTTATGTTCTTTTACTGTCAATATATGATGAGGAAATATTGGACTTAAGCTTATAATTATTCAATCCCTAACTATTTTGATGATAAAGTGATACCCCGATGTGCTGGCATATAGATATTCTCGCGATGCAATGATGCTTAGACTCCCGAGAAAGGCTCTTGAAGAGGCCCTGCCCCAATAGAGCCTCGGGATCTAGGATAGGTGGGAGCACAGGGCCTTTGAGCTTAATAGCCACCAATGAATCCATAGAGATCCCTAGATCTCTATGGAGGAGGTGGAGATCCCTTGACGGCCACAGGGATGTTGTAGAAACCATGTGGATCAAGAAAACAGTAATCCAAAACAAATGAAAACCAATAACTATCAATGCCATCAAGAGACATGTGGTATTAGAGAATACTAACAGGATGCTTATCCGAGGTAGCGGCTCCGGAGCACTCAAAATAGGATCAGAGGTGCATCAAAGCCATATCTCTATATTATACAGTGACTACATAAAAGGGCTAGAAGCCCAATGTGAGGATCGAGGGCTTTGCTTACCTCTAACCTCCCTAGAGGGTGAAGCTTATTCCTTTTATATGTTGATTTGAATTGCTGATCTAGATTATAGTGATGAGAAGTTCTGTGGTGCTTGCACAGCTTAAAACTCAGAAGGGAGACGGTAAAGATTCTCGGTTGTTTAGGATCATGTGGAGAGATATAGCTAGAGGAAAGAATATAACCTATGTAAGTTTATGAAGAAAAGGAGGGAGCACTATTCTCTGAGGTGCAGGATATAGTAGAGTGGATCAAATCTATAGCTAGGAAATGGCAGTCCAGATGGGAAGCTGAGAGAGTCTATGAAGCTGATCCATCAAGCAAACAGAAGTTCTTTGTAACAGCAGCCTTCCCCTATCCAAACTCTCCGATACATATTGGGAACGCCAGAACCTATGTACTGGCTGACGTAGTTGCTAGGCATAGAAGGACCAGGGGAGAGAATGTTCTCTATCCCATGGGATTTCACTATACTGGGACTCCTATACTCACTATGGCAGAATCTATAGAAGAGGGAGATCCTGAGCTCATAGATCTTTTTGAAAACCTATATAACGTTCCGAAGGAGATAGCTCTAAAGCTATCAAGACCGATAGATCTTGCTCAGTATTTTCACAGAGTCTCGAAGGATAGTATGAAGATGCTGGGTCTTGGCATAGACTGGAGGAGGGAATTTACAACTATAGATCCCTATTTCAGTAGTTTCATAAGATGGCAGTTCGAAACGCTTAGGGAAAGGGGGTATCTTACAAGGGGTACCTATCCCGTTGGGTGGTGTCCAAAGCACAGCATGCCAGTTGGTGGACACGATACTAAAGACGATAAAGATCCTGAGATTGGGGAATTCACAGTGATATTCTTTAGTGATCAGGGTAGCAGGATTTTCCCAGCAGCTACTCTCAGACCAGAGACAATATTTGGTGTAACTAATATCTGGATCAACCCCAAGGCTGAATATGTCGAAGCTAATGTCAGCGGAAAAACGTGGATCGTATCGAAAGAATGTTATCGAAAGCTGGAGTTCCAGAGAAAGGATATAAAGCTCATAAGATCGGTGGATCCTAGAGAGCTGATCTATAACATCGTTATAAACCCCGTAACCGGCGAGAAAATACCTGTGCTTCCGGCAGAATTCGTGGATCCGGGGACGGGGACTGGAGTAGTTATGAGCGTTCCAGCACATTCGCCCGATGATTATGCAGCATACAGAGAGATAATGAGATCGAGGGAGCATTCCATAAAGCCTCTCGAACCGAGGGTTGTGATTAGGGTTCCCGGGATCAAGGATCTGCCTGCTAAGGTTTTCGTGGAAAAGCATAGAGTGAGAAACCAAGCTGATAGGCTCGCCCTTGAGGCTGCTACTAAGGAACTATATGCTCTAGAATATAGCACTGGGATCATGGAGACAGGACTCACAGAATATATTGATTCTGTTGAGAATAAGAAGATATTGTCCGGCTTTGTAAAGGGCTGGATCGAGGGTAGAAACGTGCCTGAGGCTAGGGAGAATATAGCAAAGCTTCTAAGGTTATCTGGTTACGGAGATACTCTATATGAGGTCATGAATAAGCCTGTCTATTGTAGATGTGGAACAGAGATCGTTGTCAAGGTATTGGAGAATCAGTGGTTCATAAACTATGGTGATACATCTTGGAAGTCCAAGGGTCTAGAGCTCTTGGGTAGTATGTACGTGCAGCCCCCTGAGATGAAGGACTATATGGGGGAGCTTATAAGGGGCCTGAGGGAGAAGCCGTGTGCTAGGACCAGAGGCCTTGGGACGCGACTACCATGGGATCCTAGCTGGATCATTGAGAGTCTCAGCGATTCTACGATATATATGGCATTCTATACTATATCCCATAAAATTAGGAGCATTATCAAAGATCCCTCAGAGATAGGCAACGATCTATGGAGCTACATATTCCTTGGAAAGGGCATGGTAGAAGAGATCTCTTCGAGGTATAGGGTTGAGAAGAAGGATCTAGAGGATCTCAGGAGAGAGTTTCTCTACTGGTATCCTCTGGATCTGAGGGTAGCTGGAAAAGATCTTGCGAATAATCACTTACTTTTCTTCATAATGAATCATGTGGCTATCTTCCCAAAGGATATGTGGCCTAGATCCATGCTGATCCATGGATGGGTTCTGAGGGATGGTAAGAAAATGTCTAAGAGCTTGAGAAATATACTTCCCGTCTTCAGGGCTATAGATATATATGGAAACGATGTTGTGAGGACAGTTCTATCAATATCTTCAGAGGTTGGTCAGGATCTAGACTTTAGGCATGAAGCTGCAATAAACATCTTGGAGCATTTGAAGAAAATATACGAGCTCGCCGATAGGATCTATAGATCTCGGCGTAGAGTCTCTCCAAACGATCTTGATCTTGTTTACGCTTCTCGGATCTCTAGAAGTATATTAAGAGCTGATGAAGCCCTTGATAGGTTTAAAATCAGAGAAGGAGGGATTAAGATATTATACGATATAGCTAATTACTTTAGTGAATACGTACAGAGTGTTGATGGCATCTGGTCAGACATGATCAATATACTAAAGATATGGGTAATTATGCTATCGATATACATACCCCATATTGCTGAGGAGATATGGCACGAGATCTTCGGCGAAGTCGACTATGTTGTTAAAAGGGGCTTCGATAGAGAGGCTCTGAAAAAATATATAAATATCAAGGCCGAGCTGAAATACTTCTATCTCAAACGCGTCGAGGAAGACATAGCAGAGATATCAGCACTCCTTAGGAGGAAACCAACCAAAGTGATTATATACGTTGCTCCAAAAAGCGAGATGACGATCTTGGTTAAATCTATAGAGGCTCAGAGGAGAGGGGAGGGTATAAGATCTTTAATGAATATATTTCTCTCAAGAACCCCTGGGGAAGCTAGGAGTGAGGAAGCTGCCAAAATAAAGAAGATCTTTGATCACGCGTCAACGATTCAAGAAGATTTAGCCGACATGATTATGAGCATACCGGATCTAGACGAGTTCAGCACCCTTAGAGAAAATGCCGAGATGCTTAGGGATCGCATAGGGGCGACAGAGATTCAGATATACTTATCAAATGACACAAACGCTCCAGATTATATGGGTAAAAAGAAAGAGGCAGTGCCTCTAAGACCTGGAATATATATAGAGTAGAAGCTTTACAGCTACATATGAGATGATAGAGAGTGGAATCATTCTTCATGGCGTCGATCTTTGGAGGCGAGTCTTTAATTAACTTTTTAGCAGGAATTCTATATGGGTTCTCTCTAGCGGTACCCCCAGGCCCTATGAATGCATTAATAGCAAGCAGATCTCTGACCTCATTTAGAATAGGCTTCTTCACAGGTCTAGGTGCCATGACGGCTGATTTTATACTAATGCTGCTAACGTATTTCGCATCAAATATAATTAGCGGTGCCATACTCAGGGCTATATATATAGCTGGGGGTATATATATGACTCTCTTAGCAGTATTGATAGCTATATCTACCCCTAAGAGAGCCAACAACGAGGGAGGCGATAGATCTATGAACACGCTGATCTCATACTCTACCTCATTAGCTCTCGGACTCACTAACCCCTACCAGATTCTCTGGTGGCTTTCAGCAGGTCTCTCATTTTTCACCATATTTGGGTTAGCTGCCATAGCAGGTCTTTTTATGGCTATACTTGTATGGATCACTATTTTCCCACTCCTAGTCAGAGCAGGCTACTACTATGGAGGTAAGATAGCTATTATAGCTATAAAAGCTTTCTCGGTAAGCATTCTCATAGCATTTGCAACTATAATTATATATGAGGGTCTAGTATATCCCCACTAGCAATATCCATGTATTTATTAGATTTTTCATCAGAGAAACTAGTAATTAAAACTTGAACTAAATTAGCTAGGAAACATATTTCAAAAATATTTTTGATGAAGAGCTAACTAGCTCTTCTTGCTCTCTTCAACCACCATCATCGTAGTTGTAGATCTTACCCTTGGCATCCTCCTTATATGCCTTACTATTATTTCTCTCAGCTCATCCTGGGACTTCGCCGAGACTAGTGCTACAACATCGTAGACCCCATACACTATGTATACCTCTGTAACGCCTGGGACCTTCAGTAGCTGATTGAATACCTCTTCCTCAGCACCAACGTCTGTATTTATCAAGACTATTGCCTTGCTCATTGGAGCCATCCTTATATCTATATCTACAAGCGCTTTTATAGTTTGTTTTTATACTGATCACATAATTATACATAATTATAGCTTTATAGGCTCTGAATTAGAATGTTGGTGGGATGAAAATGCCTGCAATAGAAGTTGGGCGGATCTGCGTTAAGCTGAGAGGAAAGGAGGCCGGCAGAAAGTGTGTAATAGTTGATATAATAGATAGCAACTATGTCCTAGTAACTGGACCTAAAGAGATCACTGGCGTTAAGAGGAGAAGAGTAAACATTGATCATTTAGAGCCTACAGATAAAAAAATTTCTATACAAAAAGGGTCTTCCGACCAGGAGATAATCGAGGCTATTAAAAGGGAAGGGCTTGAAGAGTATATGAGAGAGAGGGTTAAGATACAACCCTCAAAGCTGATTATGATAGTAAGAGATTAATTCAAAGACAATGACCAGGATTTAGTTTTATAAGCTTTTGTTTCTTATTATTGTCACTTATCAATTGCTCTAGATGCTTCAAAGCTATCTCCTGGTGGGGGGTTATTAGCTCTACTCTAATAATCATTGGGTTTGGAGGTGCGGAACGCTAACCGAGCATCCAACCAAGACATTAATCTCCAAGCCCTCAAAGCCAGATTATATCTATACTCATCATAACAATAGATATCTCCTTAGAAAAGTTAAAAACACAAACCATACCTAGCCCTAAAGGGAGAGGCTTGTTAATTTATTTAATGTCATTATCTAGAATGAGGTTTAGAGAGTATGAAAAGGCTTCTAGAGAGCATAAAAGAAGGATCATATGGGGAAGAGTGCTAATCTAATAGCTTGGGATAACCTAAGAAAGAAAGGGTGATTGTTATTGGGTAATTATCTGGGACTATAAAGCTTAGTAGATGTTTTTGGCCACTAGGCTCAACGGTCACTTACGAAACCATGGAGATCTCTAGATCTCTGTGGGAATGGAGATCTCTCGATAGTTAACTGTAACATTCCCGTGGAGGAGAAACAAGGCAAATTTAGAACAAAAGAACATCAATTATCATAGAGAAGGGTGACCAAGTCTCCTAGCTCTTTTGAAGTAACGCAACATGATTAACTTTAGAGGTTGTTTCTCTAGAGTATAGTTTCTAGCATAGCTTGTTCTCTATAAAGATTCTTCTGATAGGGCCCGGCTTCTTACATATACTCCTTATGACCTCCTCAACATGGGTCTCCTCGCCAAACTCTTCCTTGAAGTATACACCTGTCCTTCCAAGCTCGTCTCTCCTAGTGAGCACCTTTACCCTCTCAATTACTGTATCTATAGAGATGCCCAGCAACCTCGCTATCTCCGCTTCATACCCGATGACAGGCTTCTCGATATGGCCCCACTCAGTTGGTATTATCAGCTTTAGCCTCTTATCAACTCCCGGGGATCTAGCCCCTCTCAATATCTCTCCAAGCCCTACTGCCCCACTAAATATGAAGAACTCTCTCTCGGTTTTTGACGGTGTTCCGAGATACTTTGTAATCGCTAATAGATCTTGAGGATCAAGATACAAGTAAGCAGTGGGCGTCTTAACAGGGGTAGCTACTATTATCTCCCCTCTATAGATCTTCCATCTTTTCTCAAGGCATGGTATAAGGATACTTAGAGACACGTCACTTACCACGGCTATATCTATATCACTATCAACGTTTACATCGCCCCTGGCTACTGAGCCATATGTGTATCCCTCGATACCGCATTCCCTTAGTTTTAAGAGAATCTCTCTTGCAATATTTCTCTTCTCTCTAAGGATCTCGAATCTATCTCTATCATATACCACCTCAACAATATCTCCCTTACTATCCACCTTCCTTCTCAAATCTCTCATCCCTTTCAATTCTATAGTAGATCATTAGAATGATTTGTCCTTCTTGTCAAGCCCCTATATATTGTCTTTGTTTTTTGAAGTATTTAAGTGTCCAGACGATCTTTGATCCTCGAGGTTGAAGAACGACATGCCAAGGTTATAAGCCTCACCCTTCTAGAGAAAGAAGTGAAGGCTGCATATCTGTCTCGATATGGGGTGCAGTTTATTGTCTACAATGTTGTCCATAGCCCTTCAGTCTCAGTGGTGAATTCTGATAAGCAGAAGAGCAAGCCTTGTCCCCAGGGCAGGGAAGAGATTATACCCATGCCGTCTAGTCCCTCAAAGTTCTAGTATACAGGATTTCTGTCCAGGAGGCTAGTTTGGAGATCCTATGTGCCTTCTAACCATTGTGAGAGGTATTTCTTCTGATCCTCTGTTAGTTCTTCGATCTCAACACCGAGAGAAGACAATTTCAACCTGGCCACAGCACTATCTATATCATATGGGACGTTATATACCCTAGGCTCTAGCTTGCCATGGTTTCTGGCTAGATATTCTACGGAGAGGGCTTGGTTAGCAAAGCTCATATCCATCACCTCGCTTGGATGACCCTCAGCTGCTACTAGGTTTACAAGTCTACCCTCCGCTAATAAATATAGTTTCCTTCCATCCCTCAGCTTATATTCAGTTACATTTGGCCTCACAACCCTTTTAGAGATAGAGATCTCCTCTAGATCTCTCACCGACACCTCAACGTTAAAGTGACCCGCGTTAGCTAGTATCGCTCCATCCTTCATAATAACCATATGTTCTTTCCTAATTACATCCCTATTCCCAGTTGCTGTAACGAATATGTCTCCCATAGGGGCTGCTCCAGCCATGCTCATAACCTCGAAGCCGTCCATAAGAGCTTCTAAAGCCCTTATAGGGTCTGCTTCAACCACTATTACCCTAGCCCCCATGCCCCTTGCCCTCATTGCTATGCCTCTACCGACCCAGCCGTAGCCGGCTACAACGAAGACCTTTCCAGCTATCAGGGTGTTTGTAGCCCTCATAATACCGTCTATCGTTGACTGCCCTGTACCATATCTATTGTCGAATAGATATTTGGTAAGGGCGTTATTGACAGCTATTACCGGGTATGCCAGTACGCCATCTCTCTCCATAGCCTTCAGCCTTATAACTCCTGTCGTTGTTTCCTCCGTACCGCCTATAACTGCTCTAGTTTTCTCAGCCCATTGCTTGTGGATCCTTGCATGAAGATCCGCACCATCATCTATAACAATATTCGGCGAAACCTCTATAATCCTGTCAATACACCACCAATACTCCTCAGGAGTCTCTCCCCTCCATGCAAACACATGTATGCCCTCATCTGCCAGGGCAGCCGCTACATCGTCCTGCGTTGAGAGAGGATTAGAGCCGGCGAGCCAGACATCAGCTCCACCAGAGGCGAGCGTCCTGATAAGAGCACCTGTTTCTTTGGTTACGTGTAAGACAGCAGCGATTCTGAGACCTTTCAAAGGCTTCTCCCTAGAAAACCTCTCCCTAATCCTCATTACAACAGGCATGTGCCTCTCAGCCCACTCGATCTGCTCCCTCCCAATCTTAGCCAGTGAAAGATCTTTTACTTTCCAAGCCATCCCAATATACCAAACTATCTATTATTATAAGGCATAATATATAGAACTCCATAGCATGTTTATTTCAAGGCTATAGTGAGATCTTTAAGAGCATCTGGCCATATTAAGAGTTCTTGATATTTAGACTAGACAAACCAGACTCTGGACTGTTTCATGGTTGATTGATAGAAGTTAGATTTATAAGCTTTGATTCTGTTTATTATTACTGGTGTTAGTTATCTCAGAGCCTTCGGAGATGTTGTTTGATCAAGGGGGTTGAGGGGGGTGAGCAAGGCTAGAGCAAAGGCTAGGAGGAGGGGTGGCGAAAAGTGGGAGTGGGTTATCAAGCCAGGAGATAGGATCTTTATTAGTAGAACCGCTGCTATACCCTCAAAGAAGTTATCTAGGAGAGAATTCAAGGTATTGGAAGAGGTCGTGAATATATATAGCAAGATACTTGGAGATATGCTAACCCACACATCTAGGAATATAATCGAGAATCACCGCATTTAAAGGAACGATAAATACCAAGAGCTAAGGAATATCTACCCAAATATCCCAACTCACTATATAATGGCTTATGCTAGGATGCAGTTGAAAGGGTTTCCTCTCTAAGGAGGAACAAAGCTAGACAATACTCTAGAGAGATCTTCAATGAGCTTGTTAAGCATCTAGGTATAGGGAAAAAGGATCTTAGGGGTAGGAGGATCAGGAGATATCTATGGAGGAGATCTTGGGAGATCGCATGGGATCAGGTAGATCTAGAGATGAGTAATGAAATACTAGTTCCGAGGATCAATAGTGTTAGCCTATGGCTACTTGATGACCACGTATGGAAACCGGTAAACCCTACAAAGATCAGGATCAATGGTTTTGGGAACACGTTCTTCACAAGTGCTGCTATTAATACTCATAGGGGCTGGGTGCACATAGATCTTGAGCCTTCTAAGGAGTTCTACAAGCTATTGGCCAGAGGCTTTAAGCCGACATCCCACGCAAAGATCAAGCTTGATAGGAAGAATAAGAGAGTGCTTTTCCACCTATCCCTAGAGAAGGAGGTCGAGATCTACAAGCCAGGGAATATTAAGCCTGTCGATGTTAATGAGGATTCTGTAGCAGCCCTCTACGAGGCATTTGCAATAATACTTGAAACAGACCTTGCAAAGACAACACTGGGCTATAACTATAGGAAGGAGAGTATCCAGAGGAGAAATAGATCCGGTAGCAGAGAGACTAGAAAGGCTATGGAGAAGCTTAAGGAGGGTAAGAAGAGGGACTATAGGATGAAGACAGCAAACATGATAGTAAGGGACGCACTGAGGATGAGAGGAGTAATAGTTATTGAGAGAATATCCGGAGAAGATATAAGGGTTATGATCGCTAGGTATAGGAACAAGCAGCTGAGGCATAGGATATATCAGAGTGCTCTGAAAGGAGAGCTGAATGCGATAATAGATAAGGCTAGGGAATATGGTGTACCGGTATTGATGGTTGATCCTAGGAATATATCTAAGATCTGCCCGATAAACAATGCCTCGATAGAGTATGGAGAGGATAGAATAGGGATATGTAGCAAGGGAGGCGAGAGATGGCATAGAGAGGTAGTAGCATTGATAAACATCTATCTTAAAGCCCTCGAAGCCCTATATGAGGGCATTGCCCAGAAGGGCTTCGGGGTTCCAAGCATAGATGGGAGCCCCTTTCTGCTGGGCTCAACAGCCACCGGTGAACCCATAGAGATCCCAAGATCTCTTTGGGGGAGGTGGAAGTCCCCCGATGCCACAGGATCAAAACCCTGTGGATCAAGAAGCATGGCAATCCAAAACAAATGAATATCAGTGATAATCAATCGGGGGACAAGCGGTTTTATTGATGTAGGCTATTAGAAGGACTTTAGAGGCTAGGATGGAATCTATAGAAAAGAGAATGGCAAGCCTTGAGGAGAGCCTATCAGAGAGAATGTCATCTATAAAGAAGAGGATGGAGTATGTTGAGAAGAGGATAGAGTCTCTTGAGAGGAGGGTCGAGCTCGTATATAACGAGGTATCATCAATCAAGACTGATATTATAAAGATGATGAAGGAGTACATGGAAAGACTATACGGCGGGAAAAAGCTGAGGAGATAACTCATGATCTACTATAGCTGGAGACCCCGCTCTCTAGGCAAGAAGAAGGTCAGCGGATTTATAGGTTTTGATTAAATAGGTTTTGATTAAAAATTAATGGGATGGCGAGTCAGGAGCAGGGGCTTTCTGCAGATCTTCTATACCTTCTTCACAGGAACTCCTATAGGAGAGAGATTAGGGAGGAGCTCTACAGGGCTGTTGGGGAGGTCTCGGGCGGCGCTAGGGTTGAGAGACTCTCAGATGCGATCAATGCTGTGGGGGATATCTGCATAGATCCGTCTAAGTGCCAGGAGCTTTGGATCCGCGTAGTACGTGTCTTGAAGAACCAAGGCGCAGATGCTATAAAGCAGCTGGAAGAAATCGACAAGTTTAGTAGAGGTAACGCTGAGGAGGGCGATGTGCTTGCGATGGTACATATGCTTGAGCCAGGCTACCGTTTCTCAGCAGATGGTGGAGAACCACCATCTGCTTCTCAACGGTCTCCCCGAGCCCCCTCACCGCAGAGGCTCACCACCAGTCGCCTGATGACTCATCACCCTACGGGTCTCGGAAACCCGGGGTCACCAATTAAATATATCTCTGGGGTTTATAAGCATCAGCATATCTCATAGCGTTAAAAGGTCTCAGAAACCAATGAACACAAGTACTACAAATGATTATGAAAGCCGAAACAGCCCAGGAGGCTGAGGCGTGTAGATCCCCCCAGTCCCAATCATATTTGCTAGGACTCAGCATAGAGATGTGTCTCTAGATGTAAAGTGGATGCTCAGCGCGAGACCCCTAATAGCTGTTGTCGGCACTAGGGATCCTTCTGAGGGTGGGTGTGAGGCTGCGAGGGAGGTTGCTATGTATATGGCTGGGCATAGCTTCTCAATGGTAACGGGGCTTGCGAGGGGGGTTGATGCCTGTGCTGCGGAGGGCTATCTAGAGGGGCTTCTAAAGTACAAACCAATAAGGTTCAAACCTGAACAACAAAAATATGGACAGGGCTCGGTGCTCATAGGTGTTAGACCATATCTAGAGCCCTTCCCAGACTCGCTGCCACAGATGGCTAGGCAGGTTATAGATAGGTTTATAGATCAGGATGTGCCTAATTGGATCATAATTTCTGAGAACTCCTCGATGTACTATGAGGGTGGGTGGGTTAAGTCGCAGCTTTGCCTCAGGAACAGGCTGATCTCCTCGCTGGCGGATGCCATAGTAGTGGTTGAGGCGAGGGCTGGGGAGGATGATAAGCTGGACATATGCGGTTCCACATCTATGGTTGAGCTGGGGCTTAGGAGAGGTAAGAGTGTGTATATATGGAGGACAAAATCCAGGGACGAGGAGATCCTGAGAGGCTACAAGCTATATCTAGAGAACGGGGCTGTCGAATTCAGCGACTTCGAGGAGCTATACTGGTTACTCCTGAATAACAATGCTATAGCATATAAAATAGGAGATCAATATGTCATACCATATACACTCCCCCTGAGTAGTAGTAGGAAGATAGGGTTCAGAGTTATATGGGAGCAGAATCCTAAGGAGTATAATATACCTCGAAGGCTATTATGGCAATGGGGGGTTTATCAAAGCCCTAGGAAGGCATCGGAATTGGTCATCCCTTTATCTAAAGGCATTCTAAGGGCTCCGAAGCTGCGACCGATCAGCGGTGTGAAAGTATATGCCCCGGGCATCTATGTATCTATTAGAGCCCGTGGAACCTTGGTCTGGGATTTTGATCTGAGCTCCCTAGTTGCTTCCATTAAGGGGGATCCTAGTAATAGAATTGTTGATCCCGAGTCTATTGGGCTCGCCGGCTATCTATTAGCTCATGTGTTCCAGGTTGTGGAGCAGTTTGAGGGGGAGGTGGATGCGATCACATATGTCCCGTGCCATGAGAGTAACATGAGGATCACTCCTGATGGCTCCGAGATATGCCATGCTGAGGAGATTGCAAAAGCCCTTGCAAGATATGTTGGCAAACCTGTGATTAGGGTTGCGGAGAAGATAAAACACGAGGATCTAGTTGGAATGGATAAGTGGAAGAGATGCGCCAAGGTTGAGGAGATGTATAAACCAGCTGATATGGTTGAGATCATATATTCGCCCCCGGGGACTGAGGTAAATGTTGATAAGATCAGGAGGCTGACCGTGATTGATGACGTAATGACCACGGGGTGCACGCTCAGAAAGATTGTAGGGATTGCGAGGAGCAAGAACTATGTGGTTGCCTGGTGCTTAGTGGTGGCAATGACAGTCTAGAAATGAGATATGAATTAGGAGGAGACATGGAAAGGGTTGTCCGGGAGGACAAACAGTGATCCGCTGGGGGGCGAAATAAGAGTGTTCAAGAATTAGCATAGAACATATCTACTATATTCCGACAACAGGGCAAGCCTCGTCCTTTAGGGCGGGGTATGTTTTTATAGGGTTTTCATCGTGTTATTTAGTGGGGGTCGGATCTCGGTGGGCAAATATGCTAGTAAGATGTCCGGCGGGGGGAATCCCGAGGCGTGCCCGCCAGAGATCCCGATCCCCTCCAAGCATTCAAAAAGCAGATAGAGAGGAGGAAGAGGAGCAATAAGAGAACAGTTAG
>JAVVGE010000035.1:0-20702 GCA_032249255.1 Desulfurococcales archaeon
TATTCGGGTTTACATCTGTCATTTGGGGGGCAGTGGGGGTGGTCAGAGATCCCCCAGGAATTACTTTGATCCTTAGCTTTTTCAAAGCCCTCTTCCTGATATTCAGCTTTCCTATAACGTCCCTATCTCCCTCAAAGTCGCATCTTGGGCATCTAAGCCTTCTATAGCCTATCTCCTCCAATCCTTTGGAATCGCATTTTGGGCATTCTGAGGATGTCCCCATGGGATCTACTATTGCTAGAGGTGATCCCGCTTCATAGCTTGCCAGTCTATCCACTCCCCAAGCCTTGAATACCCCATTATTATGAGCCTTGCCCTGTGATCCCTGTTCTCGATCCTTCTCAGTGTGTTTATCAGCCCAGTGAGATCCTCTCTAGCGACTGCGTATTGAAGTCTTAAAGCTAGCCCCAAGATCTCCAAGGCTGATTTCCTAGCCCAGTCCTCAAGGATATCCTTAGCCTTCCTATGATAGGATCTTATTCTATTCAGGATCCCCCTTCTCCTCCTCCAAGCAGGATACCTTGGAGAGGAGTATCTCTTCTGGAGATCCTCGGCAAGCTTCTTCCACCTATGGGCTTCATCGATCTTGGTGTCCCTCTCCTTGTTTATCTCATCATCTCCATAGACTATCTTCCTCTCATTAATATCTACGGCTATAACATCCCTAGGCTGGTAAGGCTCTGGCCTCGGTATCTTCCTTGATATCCAAAGCATCATCTTATTATCTCTATATACTAGCCTTGCCTCCCTATTATCATACTGATCATACCTCCTATCCAAGCCAATGATCTTAAGCCTGATCCCTCCTATGATCTCCACATATCCTTCTTTAACCCTGTATCCCGAGCCTTGGTGTAGTAGCATAGATAGCTTCCTAACCCTAGGCCTCCTCCCCCTCCTAGGATTGTTCCTCCAAGACTTTGCATTTGCAAGAGCATCCCTATAGCAGTCAACAGCAGTCCTGGATGGAAGCCCAAACCATTCCCTCAGCTCTCTGTATAGAGCGTATGAACCCTCCCAATGCTTCTTAGATTTAGGCCCAGGATCTTGTTTATAGCGTAGTTGAGAGCAACATTGTATCTCTTGAGGAGCTCTATGGCCCAGGCTCGGGACTAACCATCACCCCGATCGAGATGGTTAGCAAACCCTCATCACCAGAGGCCATAGAGCCCTTCCAAACACAATTAAGATCCTAAAAGCTAATAAACCATCCCCGCCCTGAAGGGGCGAGGCTTTCAGTTGTAAGGTTTAGTGAATCTGATCAGAGATTCTATCGCTTCAGAGTCTTTTTAGTATCTTTCGTGATTATCGGCTTCTATGTGGCCTCCCAACTATCTAGATCGCTAAAATCCCGGCTTGTCCATTGTTATCCTCGCATCCTCTTTTAACTCTATACTAGAGCTAAATTCCCTCAACACAGACACAAGGGTCGTGCTATTAGAATTCTCCTAGTCTTTTGAATCTTTCTTTCAGGGCTCTAGTCCTCTATAATCAATAGAGTAAAAATGGTAGAAAGTTTAAATACAACTATAACAAATACACAAGGGCTATGTCTAATCAATAATATAATTAGAAGATCTTTATAAGCTTTTAATAACAGTCTAGGGATATTCTATTTTTCTAGGGATCTTATTATTTCTCTGATTCTTTCTAATAGAGTTTTTACAAGATCCTTTGCTGTTTCTTCATTGGGTATCTTACTTCTTATTCCTTCTGGATCAGGCCCGTTATACTGGAATTCATGCAGCTGCAATGCCAAAGCCGTCAGCTCTATTACTCCACGTACTTTATCTTCTAATATTGTTGAAGCTTCAGCCATTCTATTGGTTGGCATTACAGCTGCAATCCACTCATGTAGCGGAATTGATCGTGATCCAACTCTTTTAAACCCCCTATATCTACTCTCTAAGAGCTCGAGATTCCTCAGAGCTAGGTATGACAGGATCGACTTCCAAGCTTGAAAAGCCTTTCCAGCAGCATTCCTAACTAAACCCTCCTTCAGAAAAACCCAGGCCATGTCGAGCTCCTTCAGAGCCTCCTGAAGACGCGACTCAGCTATTTCAGCAATATTGAGCCTAGCCTTTACCTCCATATCTGATCACTTTTTATGGATTAACTCTCTCTTATAGCCCATAAATCCTACAGCAGATCTTGTAGAGGTTTGTTTCTTTTCATTAGGCTCCTGTATAGTATTTTGGTTGGAGGATATTTAAGTCATGCAGTGATCTTTGATCTGATATATAGCTAGCATAGCTAGAAGCATTACAGACAGGATATATACAATACAGAAGAGCAGATGAAGATAAAGGTTATTATCAAGCTATAAAGGGCCAAAGAGATCATGGTCATGGTATGTATCTAAACACGTATATAGCATTAATAGGGGTCGCTAACGCTGTTATGGCTAGGTTATAGTAAATAATCGAGGTGTTCTTAGGGCATTATTATTATATTATAGCTCATCCTCTAACTAGGCCTTTTCTAAGTTTTTCGAAGGAGCTATTGATCTCTTCTAGCTTGTGGATCTCTGCCTCAACATTTATTACCCCCTTTCCACGAGCTTCACCATCTCTACCAGATCTCGCAGCGTTCCAGCATATGACCTCGCATCTCCATGTTTCTAAGGGGCTCTGAAGACATTCTGAAGGCATAAGAATTAGCATCTCTCCGGAAGCTGCCTGGGCTATAGAGACTCGATATTCGTAGAAAACCTAAAACCATACTTTCTCTAGAGTATATGATTTATTAGCCATCAAATGGATTTTGAAATGTAAGGGGTCTGAGATCATAAATTTGAGAAGTAATCTGCTAAACACGGGAACTTTCACTTCGAGAAACTCCTGCTATGCGTTTATTTTCATCACGTTTGGTATCATAAACAGGGATGAAGATTATAATTTTCTGGAGAAGAGCATTAATCCGCTTTCAACAGATCTTATGAATAAGGGGGTCTTGAGATGCATAGAAGTAGAGATGTTATAGATTTTTCGTCCCATATACTTCCTGATAGGGTTGTTAAAGAGGTGAAAGATAAGGCGATAAGATATTCCTCACAAGTTTCTAGGCATCTTCAGACGATATTTGCATCTCCTCATTATAGGGATACTAATATACATAGAAGGATCGAGTTGCTGAAGAAATATGGCATCATATACCAAGTTATGAGTATCGGACCTACATATATATGGCTTATAGATGAGAGTGATAGAGATAAGAGAAATAAGATTGTTCTAAATATTACAAAGGTTGTAAATAATGCTATATCTGATATAGCTGAGAAATTTAGAGATTATTTCATTGGATTAGCGACCATCCCACTTCTCAGCGACGAAGCGGTTGACGAGCTTAAAAGGGCTATACTAGAACTCGGATTAAGAGGGGTTCAGATATATAGCAATATTTATGGGGATCCTATAGATCTTGATATATATGCGCCCTTCTATAGGGAGGTTAATAGGCTCGGAATTCCTGTTTTTATTCACCCGCAGAATTATGAGTACTATCCATGGATCTATGAGTATAATTTAAATCAAATCTTCGGATGGCCTTTTGATACTACACTGGCTATGGGTAGACTCGTGTTTAGCGGAATAACTAAGCAATATCCCAGAATTCCCTTCGTAACCCATCACGTTGGGGGAATGGTGCCCTATTATAGAGGAAGAATAGTTGGGATATATAGTAGGGAGCCCCATAGTTTCGGATCCAAGATACCGATCGAAGATCCTATAAATGAGTTTAAGAAGTTCTATGCAGATACAGCATCATTTGGCGTTAGGGAAACAATTGAGATGGGGCTAGAATTCTTTGGAGAAGAGAAACTTGTATTCGGATCCGACTACCCCTTCGGACCTGAACAGGGCGAGAGATACTTAAGAGATACTCTGCTTGCTATAAACAACATGGAGATTAGCGATGAAGTTAAGGAAAAGATATTATGGGACAATGCAGCAAGATTGTTAAGAATAAAATAACGATATGGTAAAACAAAGATATCACTTTGATATCACTTTCTCCAGAAGAGGGAATTATAATAAAACTTGAATATTATATAAGAATTATTTAACAAACTAAGCTACTAAGAGGAGTTTTTCAGTATTAGTTAGAGGCCATGATGCGCTAATCTTATTTAAAAAGAATGAATCATCTATGGGTTTTTGTGCAGCTTTGCATCTGCTGAAAGAGATCTATGATTCAAATGTTACATATTATATTTTGAGACTTATCAGAGTCTGAAAAGCTTTAGGAATATCTTATAGGATTTCATAGTATTGTAGATAATTAGGAAGATCATTCCTAGCGGCTACTCAGCAGGAATACTAGTGTGTCGCATTATAATACTAATGCTGTGTATATGATACTGGGTAAACTATATGTCGTCATATGCATTCTTACAATGATAAGTAATAATGGCTTAGGATCTCATATGAGGAAAGGGTTGAAATATTTATTTTTGTTATTATAGCTGTTATGCTGAAAAGAGATTAGGATGTGGAAAAAGAGCTATTTGAGATATGTATAATTTGCCCTATGCTTCTAAAATACTTACCAAGAATAGTTGTAGGAACTTTTTGGAATTATTATGAAGATATGATTATGAAGATATGAAGACAGGTTCTATTAATGAAGCGATGATAGATATATATTTTAAAGAGACTTCTGAGTGATCAAGCTGGTGATTCTAAGTTATAAGTTATAAAATAGTGTCTGAGTGCGGATTAAGAGTAAAATGGTATCTTTATCATTTGGTAATATTGTGATCCGCTCAATGATATAAATGTCCTTCTCTCTATTCATAATAGGATCGATTATTGGATGTTCATGATTAGTAATACTATTAATAATCCTGATAAAATCTATCTAGGGGATGCGATCTTGTACTATCCCAGATTCTCAGATAAAGAATATGAGAGAAGAAATTATCTTGTTAAGAAGCTCATGGGCGAGAAGGATCTTGATGCGCTACTCATATACAGTACTTCTCCCTCAAATGGCGCTATTCACTATCTTACTAACTATGTAACTAGAGCTCCAACCTATCTAGTATATCCTTTGGAAGGTGAACCAATCCTTATCCTGAACTTCTATAATCATATACCATGTGCCTTTTCTATGTCAATTGTTAGAGATATTAGATGGCATGGTAATGATCCAGTTAATGCTTTGACTAAGGCCCTATCCGAGAGAAATTTGGTAAGGTCTAGAATAGGGGTTGTCGGCTATGAATCGATTCCATATAAGATTATAGAAGGATTAAGAAGATCCTTGCCACATAATATTTTCATCGATGTATCAAAAGAATATAATTCTATTAGGTGGATTAGGAGCGAGGAAGAACTTGAATGGTTTAGAATAAGCGCACAATTAACGGATAGGGCTATGGAGACTCTTAAAGAAGCTATTAGACCAGGTATCTCTGAATTTGAATTAAATGCGGAGGTCTATAGGAGTGTTATAAGAGAGGGAGGGGATATTTGGATCTCTTATATATCATCAACAGATATGGATAACCCTGATCTCTTTGTTCCCTGGCAGTTTCCAAGAAATCGAAGGATCAAGAAAAGGGATGTGATAATAACTGAGATATCAGCCAACTATTATACATACATTACACAGTTACACAGACCTTTTTCTATTGGGATAGAGCCGAGTCAAATATATAGGAAGCTGTTTGAGGTAGCTCTCGAGACATTCTATAGAGTTGTGAAGGTGCTTAGGCCTGGAGCAACTACTAATGATGTGATTAATGCAGCGAGCATTATTGAGGAGTACGGCTTCTCGATCTATGACAGCTTGGTTCATGGAGAGAGCGGCAAATATCCAGAGATAGGTACTATGAGCTCTCCTCATGTAAAGGAGAGCTTTATCTTTAGAGAGAATATGGTATTAGTTGTACAGCCTCAGCCTATAACTAAGGACTATAAGGCAGGTATACAGTTAGGTGCAACTGTAGTTGTTAAAGAGGGGGGCGCAGAGATTCTTAATAAATATCCTTTTGAGTTTATAACATGTTATTAGAGTCTTCTTATACATAATTATTCAATAAATCCAACTAATAAACTTACCTTCGAAAAGGCTCTCCAATAATATTTTCTATTTAATTAGGAAATATCTTAAAGTATTCTTTAGATTTATTTTTAAGCTCTTTACATATATAATTTCTGGGGTAAGATCTATGGCTAAGATAGATCCTTTGTTCTATGGTCTTAACAAGGTCATGGCCGTTATCGCAGTAACCATTATTATTACTGCGGCATCCTTTCTCGGAGGCTATTTATATGGATTGGGTAGCCAGGCTCCGGCTCGGCAGGTCACGACAATAACTGTATCTAGCGCTTCGACTATAACGATATATGAAACAAAAACATACATAGCTACAAAGACTCCATCGCTGGAAGAGCTAATCTCTAATGCTAGAAAAGAAGGGAAGCTAACAATACTTGGTATGATCCCTGCAGAACAGATTAGAGGAGTCATTGACCTATTTAAGTCTAAGTATCCCTTTATAGATGTCACATATCTTAGACTACCGCCAGGAGAATTTGGTGCAAGGATTCAAACAGAATTGAGGTCTGGGAAAGTAACGTTTGATCTCCTAATACCGTCTGGTCCAAGCCCGCAGCTAATCTTCCTCCTCGATAACAAAGTCTTACAACCATATATATCCTCCACAACCCAAGGCCTACCTAAGGAGTTGATCGCTGGTAATTATGAGGCGTTCGCAATAGTTGGAGCAACAGTTATAACAGCACTTGTATACAATAAAAATGCTTTATCGCTCGACAAAGTTCCTAAGAGCTTTAAAGAGCTTGTTGAGAGCCCTTACAAGGATCTCTGGAAAGGCAGATTAGGATGGGTAGATCCGAGAGTAGGGGGAAGTGTATGGATGGGCTTTTTTAAGTTATACCAGCTCTATGACGTTGATTGGTTCAAGAAGCTTTCTGATTTAAAACCAGGTATAGAAACTACTAACGTAGCTGTTGAGTCAAAGACCGTCACTGGGGAGTACATTCTTGGTTGGGTTTTCGATTACATGGCTGCGCCAGATATTGCAAAAGGCGCTCCTGTGAATATTGTCTACCCAGACGATCTTAACATATTAACTCTATACTGGGTTGGAATAACTAGGGATGCGGATCATCCCAATGCTGCGAAACTTTTTATAGAGTTCCTAGCTACTAAGGAAGCTCAAAAGGCAATCGTTGAAAAGGGTTATCTATGGAGTCGTCTCTATAAGGATCTTAAGCCGTTACCCCAGTATCCCAATATATGGGAGCTTAAGAACCTAGTCATAATTCCTCTTGATGAATATAGAAATGTTGTTCTTAAAGAATTCACGGATCAGGGTGCTCTTGGGAAAATTGTCAAGGCGATGGGGCTAGGATAGATTGCTAAGGTTATTTTTAGATTTATTAATAGCTATTCTCGGTTTTTTTGTTCTGATCCCTCTGGGAATAATGGTTATAGCGAGTTTCTCAGGAGACCCATTTGCACTTAGAGATCTAAGTCTCGACACATATGCCAATTTCTTCACATCATCTAGATATGTGAATTCCCTAGCCAACTCACTTATTGTCGGACTTTTAGCAACTATCATTGCTATCGCTATCGGTGTTCCCTTAGCATGGCTAGTTGCTAGAACAAATGTACTATTTAAAGAACTTATAAAATATACTATCGTTATTCCATACATAGTACCTCCATATATATATGCAATGGCATGGATCCTAGTCGCGAGCCCTTATATAGGGATCCTCAATAATATTACCTATAGCATGATCGGTGTGAGACCTTTTAACATCTATTCATTTGAGGGTATGTCCTTAGTCCTTGGACTATACACTATGCCTTTTGTATTTATGAATGTATATACATATATTAGAATGATCGATTATTCGCTTGAAGAGCAGTCAATAGTGTGTGGAGCTAACATTATAAGGACTTTTGCATCGATAACATTTAGACTCTTAACACCTGCTATCGCTGTTTCTTTTATTCTAATCTATATACTATCTATAGAATTGTTCACGATACCTCTTTTATTAGGTTATCCCTCTAAATTATATACCCTACCCGCAGTAATATTCATCGATCTATACGCTACTACTCCCCCAAAATATGCTCTTGGAGCGATTTCATCGGTTATTCTCTTAATCCTAATGGCAATGCTGATGTATATATATATCAAAGTGATTGGCTACGAAAGGAAATATGTTACAATAAGCGGTAAAGGGTTCAGGACTGGAGAAGGAATAGACCTAGGTAGATATAGATATCTTATTGGTTCGCTAATTCTCATATTCATAATAGTAACAATTTATGTTCCAATATCAATACTGATTATTCATTCATTTAGTAAATACTGGGGCGGAAATATAGATCCCAGGCTCTTTACGCTTGAAAACTATAGCTTCGTCCTTAGCGATAACTATTTTATAAACTCGCTCAGGAACACCATAATACTTGGAATGGTTTCCGTACCATCTATAGCTTTGATGGGTCTTATAATAGCTTACTTAGTTTCTAGAGTTAACTATGTAGAACGTAAAGCATTAGATCTAATATCGACAATCCCTTACACGATACCGGGTTATATCTTCAGTCTAGCTCTTCTCATAAGCTGGGCCGCATATATTCCTCTAAGTATTACAGGCACATTATTAATCCTCTGGCTAGCTTTGCTTATTCGCTATTTACCATTCGCTGTTAGAATCAACTCAGCCGGTATACTTGCTATATCCCCTGAGCTTGATGAAGCTTCAATAGCCTCAGGGGCTTCTAGAATAGCGACCCTTAAAAGGATCATTTTACCCCTTCTAAAGGGCCCTCTAGCTGTCTCCATGATTGTTTCTTATATCTATAGTATAAGGGATGTCGGGGCTGTTCTATTTTTAGTAACAGGCAGTACCATGGTTATTCCTGTTCAGGTTCTCTTTTATTGGTTTAATGGAAGCTGGAACTATGCTAGTGCAGCCTCAGTAATACAGATATTGCTAACCCTCCCGGCATTCATATTGTTAATAAGAAACATAGATATCCTAGTAGGTGAAAAATCGTGAGAGGCGTTATAGTTAAAAATCTCACGAAAACATTTGGAAGCGTTATAGCTGCCAGTAGTGTTAGTTTTGACGTTGAACCTGGAGAAGCCCTCGCCCTTCTCGGTCCAAGTGGTTGTGGCAAGACAACCGTTCTTAGGTGTATTGCAGGTCTCGAGATCCCTGACGAAGGGGAAATCATTATTGGGAATAAGATAGTGTTCTCAAGGAGAAACAAGATCCATATCCCACCCAATAAGAGGAACATTGGCATGGTTTTTCAGAGCTATGCCCTTTGGCCACATATGACTGTTTATAAGAATATAGCTTATCCCCTAGAGATCAGAAAGTGGAGCAGATCTGATATTGATAAGAGGGTAAAGGAATTAGTAGATCTTCTCGGGCTCACAGGTCTTGAGAATAGATACCCGTCTCAGTTAAGTGGAGGTCAGCAACAAAGAGTTGCTCTGGCGAGGGCTATTGCGTATCCCGTAGATCTTCTACTTCTAGACGAACCTTTGAGTAACGTTGATGCAAGGCTTTGTGAGAGTCTAAGGCTAGAAATCAGAAATCTCCAGAGAAAATTAAAAATTACGATGATATATGTAACCCATGACAGGCTTGAAGCGCTGACGATAGCAGATAAGATAGGGATTATGAACAAGGGAAAATTAATAGAACTGGGAAAACCGGGCGAAATATTGAGGAACCCGAGAAACTCGTTCGTAGCAGAGTTCCTCGGCTATACAAGACTTTTCGAAGGGATTATAGACGAGAATAGGGGAGCCTTGGCAAGGGTGAAGACAAAAAGCGGATTAAGTGTGATATGTAGAAATCCAGCATCACTAACTATAGGTGAGAAAGTCAGCATATATGTCACAAACGTGAGGATTGGAATGCCTGAAAATAAGGGTTATGACAACTTAATCAAGGTATATGTGAAAGATTTAATAGAACTGGGAGCCTTAATAGAATACCAGATCGAGACACCTGAAGGATCAATAGTTATGAGAGTACCTCCAAACAACAAGAACGTAGAGCTAATCGGCGAGACATATATAGCATTTAGATCAGAAGATTGTTATGTTTTAAAAGACTAGAATATCAACATTATATTATCTATATAAAATAAAATAAACGATCCCAGATCTTCTAGTATAGCGTATATAGGTTACTAACAACATCATAACGATGAATAATGACTCTAAGCATTAGAAATAGCTATATAGCTGAAAGCCTTTGTATCTCGATGCTCATATAGATATGCTGAATTAAATCACTACATAGACCAGGATCGATATCCGAGATTCGATCCATGGAAATGCTATCCCCTTAGTATTATAAATTCGAGGATCTGCCTAACGCTTAGAGAAAAGCGTGAGTTAAACTTAAGTAAGAGAACTAACTACCCAAATATATCCCCTAAGCATATATGTATTTATAGAGGCAAGAACATACTCAGAGGATCGGTAAGGTATAAATAAAATTAGATCAAAGGAATAATGATAATAGATCAAATATCTATAGATATATAACAGATAGTGCTTCTATGCATTTATTATATAGATTTTCCACGACCTTTGTTATAAGTCCTAATAGTAGATCTTTTTGTATTTCAAATACGCAGTTCTAAGGAGCTACAATCATATATCCTAGATCTAATATCTCAGCCCATATAGTAATTAATAGTAGTCTTCAGATTTTATATAGCTCGTCCTAAAACTATTCAGGGAAATAAAATGACCACAATTTTCGGTGTTGATTGGAAAGCTTCAGATAGAATATATAGAGTCAATGTTATTCAAGATGTTAGAATTAAAGTTAGTGACGGTGTTGAAATTAGTTGCGATATATATAGACCTGATGTTGATGGTAGATACCCAGCTATAGTATCTGCGCATCCGTATACACCCTATCAGGGTGAACTGATAAGGCCATATGCATATACAGCTGGTGAGCCTGGAAGGGGTGAAGAGAAACCAAGAGCCTCGCTAGAAGCCGGTGACCCTTATTTCTTCGCCTCTAGGGGATATGTTCATGTGATATGTAATCTTAGGGGGACTGGGAGAAGTGGGGGTTCTTACTGTTTTAATTGTAGGAAAGAGGTTGAAGACGTTTATGAGATCATCGAGTGGATCTCTAAACAGGATTGGTGTAGCGGAAATGTGGGGATGATGGGTATATCATATTTAGGGTGGATACAGCTTCATGTGGCTTCCCTCAAACCTCCTCATCTTAGGTGTATATTTGCTCCAATGGCAGCTACTGATCGTTATCGAGATGTCTTCTATCACGGTGGGATACTTAATTATGGCTTTTTACTACACTGGGTTAGAAATTCGTTAAGAGCCCATACAATTGTAAACTTCTATAAAGAGAGATACGGCGCAAAGGCTTTTGAAGAGGCTATTAAAATGCTCTTGAGGGATGAAGATATAGCTGCGGTAGAGGAGCTTATTAATATATTAAGGAATCCTGATCACGGTGTTAATCCACTAGTAATTAACATGCTAATCCATAGCAGTTACGATGAGTTCTGGGAGGAGAGGAATGTGGATTGTAGTAAGATCGAGATCCCAGCATATGTGGGCGCTAACTGGGGCACATATGGAATCCATCTTGACGCTGCATTCAGATGTTGGGAAGAACTTAGAGGGCCTAAAAAGCTCATTATAGGACCCCTACCAAACGTTGATAGACCCTTTTACCAGCTTCATTATGAGGCTCTAAGATGGTTTGACTACTGGTTAAAGGGTATTGATACAGGTATCATGAGGGAGCCGGATATAAGGATATTTATTATGGAGGCTGACGAGTGGAGGGAGGCTAGTAAATGGCCTCTGCTTGAAACAAAATGGGCACCATTCTTCTTGCATGATGACGGACTCATGTATGAGAAAGATCCTTGGCCTGATGAAGGAAGCTCCTCTTATGAGGATAGTCCATACCAAAGAGGATATCTAAAGTTTATCACACCCCCCTTCGTGGAAAAGACAGAGATTCTCGGTCCAATACTAGCAAATATATATGCATCTACAACTAGCGATGACATTTACTGGGTAATATCTCTGATTCTGGTTAAACCTGACTCTACAGAGTTAACCTTAACTAAGGGCTGGTTAAGAGCGTCTTATCATAACGATATAGATCCAATAAAATCCAGACCTTGGAAGCCATATTATAGATATGTGAAAAGAGAGCCTCTAACACCCGGTAAAATATATAGATTTTCAATACCCCTAGTCCCAACCGGTGTAATGATCAAGCCACGCTATAGACTAGCAATAAAAATAAGTAGTGTAGATGATCCCCCTAAATATGCTCACGAAAGACCTGCGAGTGGGCATATAAGAAGACAAAAACCATCAAGAATAACTGTATATCATAATGCTGAGTATCCATCACACATACTCCTACCTATAACAAGAGGAGGCATCTTTCAGCTATATGTCTCAGGAGGATTGCACTAGCATAAATTAGATACCTATACGAATCAATGACTCATGTTATTTAAATCAATCATTGTATGAGCATCATAGTGATCGATTAAGACGTTTGACAACATATATCGATGATCATAAAGGTTAGTTCTTAGCCAGATATCGTAAGGCTTTTCAAGAAATATAGAAAGCCGTGAAATATGTGATAATATTGATCCCTGGGCCGTATTTCACGCTTTAAGACTTTGAGAAATATTCACAGAGGAGTCTTTGCTACATTGGAGTAAAGTTGTGGAACAGGATAATACTAGACCTACTGACACCGGCAATGCGAAATACCGTGGATAGGATCTTTTCATAGAAATCGTAGGTATCAATTCGACCACACGTTCTTTTCCTAGTAGGCTAGCCGGTTTTCCATCAACAGATGTCTATTCATCACCATAAATTTTCCACCTGTTTCTGAGCAGTCTGTGAGAAGCTCTTATTGCGCTCCACTTCTATTTTGTTACTGAGGCTTTTTAGTTTTACAGCTCTTGATGCCTGTCCTCGACCTATTTATTTCATTCTTTGGCTTATATAGGATCTCACTAGGCGTTTTTCGAGAAGGTTAGAGTGTCTAGATCATATAGGGTATACTTCGCTTATCACTAATATAATTAAGGGCATCCTCCTAATTATTACGTCCTCAGATATCTGTTGCCCGTAATTACTAGGATCTTCTTTAGTTGTTTTCGAGGTTTTCTAGTTTATATATAGATCTAATGGTATGGACTGCAGCCTTTGCATGATCAATGCTTACCCTCTTTGACATCTGAAGGCGCTTTTCTCTGCCCTCGTTGACTCTCTATGCTTAAGGTAATGCTGTATTTCTTAGGGTTAATATCTGCTTTCTCGTTATGGGCATTATCAAGAGGCATTTATAGCGGCATTAAATGAACTATCGTTATTTATTATTCATATATAGTTGTTAATTCGTATAAAAGTGGTGAATTCTATGTATATTGGAAAGCCGCTGAAGCCTCTCGAGGATTATAGGTTCATAACGGGTAGGGGTAGGTATGTGGATGATATAAGGCTTAAGGATACAGCTTATCTCAAGGTTATAAGATCTTCATATGCTAGGGCTATGATCAAGTATGTTGGGTTTAATAACCGGAGAGCGCTGCTATTTATAAAACCTAGTGATATTAGCGGATATGTGCCTGTCAGGGTAGATCCTGAGGTTGCCCAGTATTCTAAGATTGCTAGGATGCCGATACTCCCTATGGATGTTGTTAACTTTGTTGGGCAGCCTGTAGCGGCAATAGTTGCTAGGGATCCCTATGAGGCTGAGGATCTCTTTGAGGAGGTTTCTATAGACTATGAGCCTCTAGATCCTGTTGTGGATCCTTTGAAGGCTTTTGAAAAAGGAGCGCCTCAGATACATAGAGAGGTTCCGAGTAATCTAGCGATTGACAGGAGATTCGTTGGAGGAGATACAAGGGTTTTTAGGGATGCTGATGTGATTGTCAAGGCTAGGCTGGGGATGGAGAGAGTCGCTGCAAATCCTATAGAGCCGAGGGCCTGTATAGCCTATTACGATGGGTCAAGCCTAGTTCTATATATAAATACTCAGAGCCCCTATAGGGTTAGGAGCGATGTGCAGGAGGTCTTTGGACTATCTCCTAAGGATATCAGGATTATATCTCCAGACGTTGGCGGAGCATTTGGGAGTAAGACACCTCTACCTGTTGAGTGTATGCTAGCGATATATGCTTCGATGAAATTGAAGATCCCTGTGAAATATGTTGAGACTAGGAGGGAGCATATTGTCGCACCATATCACGGACGTGGTGTTAGCTTCGAGGTTGAGGGGTATGGAAGTAAGAGGGGTGAACTGCTCGGCCTTAAGGGAAGGGTTATTGTGGATATAGGGGCCTACAGCTATGGGATCAATCTAAATATCCCTATCAATATTGTTAAGTGGTCTGTCGGTCCCTACAGGGTTAGGGCTATTAATATAGATCTCAAGGCTGTATATACCAATAAAACCCCTATAGGTCCTTACAGAGGTGCTGGGAGGCCTGAAGCAGCCCTGATCCACGAGAGGGTTCTAGACGCGTTAGCAGATGAGCTGGGGATCGATAGGGTCGATATAAGGGCTATCAATTTAAGGAGTGGAAGGGGTTATTACGAAACGCCCACGGGCTTGAAGGTCGATGATGCAGATTATCTAGGGACATATGTAAGGGCCTACGAGGCTTATGAAAATGTTAGGAAGAATATTGTGGAAAAACCGGGTAAGAGGGTTGGGATCGGGGTTTCATGTTTCCTAGCCCACGATAGATCTGGTATGGGTGAGAGGGCTAAACTGAGAATATCAAAGGGGGTTGTGGAGATAATAGTTGGAACTCACTCCCACGGCCAGAATCACGCGACGACCTTGGCTCAGATTGCTGCGGATGAGCTAGGGATCCCGATCGAGATGATCTCGATCCGCTATGGAGATACGGAAGAGCTTAGAGAGGGTGTGGGAACGTTTGGAAGCAGATCAGCAGTTGCAGGTGGAGCAGCTGTGATAGAGGTATGTAGAAAGCTTAAGGAAGAGGCTAGGTCGAGAGGGTACCGGGACATCATATCAGCTGTGAAAGGACTCGATGGCTATGAGGTAGAGGTATTCTATAGAGGAGGCGATGTCTTCTCATTTGGATCTCACATAGCGGCTATAGAGATCGACGAGGAAACGGGGTGCGTGAGGATATTAAAGTACATAGCGGTTGACGACGTTGGAAGGGCGATAAATCCGGTTGTAATTGAGGGGCAATTGACAGGGGGATCCCTTCAAGGAGCAGGCCAAGTGCTGTGGGAGGCAATAAAATACGACGATCAGGGATATCCGCAATGCTCATCAATTATAGAATGCGGCGTGCCAAGCTCATTAGAAGCATTTCCAGTAGAATCAATACTCGTAGAAAACCCATCTGAATTCCCTCACGGAGCAAGAGGGGTTGGAGAAGCAGGAGCTATAGGGGCGCCTCCAGCAATAATCTCAGCTATAGAAAATGCCATAGGAATTAAGATCGAGTACATACCAGTGACTTGTGAAGAGCTAAGGAAGTATATAATAGATATGACCCCCCGTCCTGAAGGGCGAGGCTTGTCCTTTATTTAATATCACAATTTTAGTAACGAGCCTAATCTAGCGCAGGGTTGTTTCATGGTTGATTGATAAGAGTTAGATTTATGGGCTTTGATTTCCTAACTATACTTGATGATGAGGTGATAATCTGTGCTAGATCTGGGTGTGGAGAGACCTCGGGAAGCGATGATGCTCAGAGCACCTGAGACCGAGGCTCTATTGGGGCAGGGCCCCATCTAGAGCCTCAGGATCCAAAGGTAGATGGGAGCACCGTGCCGCTGGACTCAACTGTCCTTCCGAGAAGCCACTCCACCTCCCGGGCGACATGCCCTAGGAGGGGGAGTCCCTCGATGCCACAGGGCTAAAAACCCTGTGGATCAAGAAACACAGCAATCCCGAGACAAAAGAAAATCAGCGATAATCAATGACCATCGAGGGACAAGCGGTTGTGAGTGATATGTAGTCTCTCACATACAGTTGATCACCGAGGATCTTCTTAATCTCATTCCCCACTTTTTCTGATAGCTCGTCCCATGTTTTTTGCAGATGCTCGTATAGTTCTTCTACCCTTTTCTTATGGATCTCTGTTTTGTAGCCCATGAATAGCCCGATCCTGCCTAGTGCGGCTCTTGCTAGGAGTAGGTGTTCCAGGTAGTCTCTATCTATCTTCTCTCTATATTTCCTCGGATCTCTGCCTAACCATATTATCTCCCTCACTATGTTCCTAGCCACTATCTCCCTTAGCCTCTCTACATATAGATTCTTCTCATCCCTATACAGCTCTCTGATCTCCTCCGCCAGCCTTTCATAGCTCTCAGAGGATCTACCCCTATAGAATATATGCCTAGAGACAGCCTCTATAAAGGGCTTAACTGCAAGAGGTGACTCTATCGAGTCCGTTAGATATAGCCATAGAGCAGTCGCATATGAATCCAGTATCCCCTCCATAGCAAGGACAGAGGCCTCACCATAGTCAAAGCTATCGATGATAGGCAGGGCCTTACTCTCAATAACTCTAGCAGCCTCATCAACATCGAAATAGCCCGAGTATATGAGGACATCTCCATAGAAGACAGAAGGTACAGAGACGATACCCCGGATAACCCCACTAAATAGATCAAGACCCATATCCCTAAAAACAACACTATTAATAACCCCCCTTTCCCATAGCCTCTTATAAAGCCTATAGGAAGTAGGACACGTTAGATGCGAATAGATCTTTACTTTCAACTCTATAGCGGATCACCCCTACTTCCATTGTTTTTCAATATTATCTTTTCTATAGTAGATCATGCGGAGGATCCTCCTTTTCTGGCAGGCCCTGCTGTTAGTTTTAGTTTTTAGGGTATTTAAGCTTATGATGATTTAACTCCTAAATATAGAATTATTGATCGATCTCCTTTCCATTTTATAAGGGCTGGGTTTCTGCGCCGGTGTCTCATGCGTAGCCTGCTGTCCTCATGCTTCCTGTCATAATCTCCTCTCTACCTGCTTCTCAAGGATACTTTCAGCTGAGAGGGCTGCCTCGATTTTCATAATTGCTTACATTATTTGCTTACCTGCTCTCCAGACTCATAAACGCACGACCCTTAGCTACACTATACGATATAATGAGGTGATATCCTAGCATCTTTATATGTGGGTGTTTTCGGGATATAATGATCAGAGCCCCGAGGTAGAGGCCTTAAATGAGATGATCTACTGTAGAATTTAAAGAGGCTTGTTTTGATTAATAAAAACTAGATATCTATCCTATGCACCGTTGAGCCATATACTCTTGATTCAATGTACAGTTATTTTTCTTGGTATCGTATCTATATAGGTAGTAGGTAACATTACTATTTACGATTTTTATATAGCTCTCATGATTAAGTGGATATCCAAACACGGGCCTTCCATACTCTACGTTATCTAGCACTGCGGCGAGCCTTGTGAAGCCGCTTGTCCCCCGATGATCATTGATTATCACTAATATTCATTTGTTTTGGATTGCTTTACCCCTTGATCCACAGGGTTTTGATCCTGCGGCATCGGGGGCTTCCACCTCCCCCACAGGGTTTTGGACACCCCTGTGGTTTCATGGGTGGCTGTGGAGCCCAGCGGAAAGGGGTTGTTTGTCTGAACATTCTCAGGAGTATTGAGGAGAGGATAGATGACTATCTAGAAAGAACCCATGTCCTATAGATCTATACCCAATCACATTGCTAACAACTATGCCATTAGTTCTATGGATACTTATAAATCTATCCCCAGAATCCCATATTGAAACTCCAATAATTATAAAAACCCCTCATAGTGTCTCATGCCATGTGGAAGTGAAGCGGATATTTACCGAGCATTCCCCTAGCTCCTAGACGTCTCAGCTCTGTGAAGAAGATGCCTCCTGAAGATCCGTAATAGAAGTTAATGCCAGATGCTCGTGAGCTGATGTTATAGCTCTCTATTCACCAGCATATTCAGATGTTGCCTCGTGAGTATATCTGAGGGGCTTTGCAAGTATAATTCTATTACCCATGACACCCATAACTTGATTCTCTTCCGTCTCGTCGGGGGTTTGTTGATGTAGATGTTATGATAATCGTATCCCCTACCTTCCAGCTGACATTATCCCTCAAGATCAAAACTCTATCTCCTTTAAAAGCTGTTGAAGCTAGCTTCGTAGATACAGGTGATATGGGGTAGCCATATATCTCTAGCCGTCCATAGACATGCATCCCTGAGCCACCTTCGCTATTAGCGCACAGCTTAATTACGATTTTCACATCAGGGGGTATAGGATTCTCTCTTGAGCCTATTTTAACGTAACCTGTTCTCAATATAGTCATGTTCAAGAATATTATCGAGCTACTTTTACTGGCACCAAATACTAGGGATCCCTCAACATATATGTTACCCAGTATTGGCGATTCACTTATGTCATATATCACCGTGGTGTTACACGATATAATAACGCTCTCGTTATCCCTAGGCAACCTACTCTTATCCCATGTACAGGGATCTGACCAAAAGCTGCTGGATACGCTTCTTAATTGCATTAGTATAGTACGAATCGGTAGCAATGCTGACCATATCCATCGCGCTAGGCTGTAGGCTAGCATTAGAGATGCTTCTCCCTATCCATGTCCATGTCAGATACCCTGCCATAGTGGCTAACAATGCTAAGACAATGGTTATACAACCTATATATTTTCTTCTATTAATATATCTATATCCATAGTATAGACCTCCGAATAGTGAGAATTGGCGCGGGATATAAGGTTCGGATGTTCTATTTCATTTACGAGAAACCATAGTCATGAAACCCAGCGTTAAAGATCTATATAAAGAGCGATACTATAAGTAAAAACATTCTCTAACCATCTATATATTCGGATCCAAATGTATATGGATTCCGTGAGACCCTGAACCTCTTTAATTCTATAGTAGATCATATGGAGCTTTGTCCCTCTATAATAGAATATCGCTTCTAATCTTTGCATATCTAATCTATGTGATAACTAACTATAGAATTAAGAGTCTTCACGCTTATAGCGGAATTCAAGCTCGAAGACGTCATGATTTCCTTAGATAACTAACTATAGAATTAAGAGATAGGAGACAATAGTATGTTGGCGCGATCCCTCGCATCCCTGAGAGATCTGGTTTTCCAAGCCTTCCTCCGGGCGTTTTTCATCCCCCGCTCAGTTACCATTAGCATCATCTCTCAGCTTCCCTATCATTGAGGTATCACCACTCATGCTAGGAGGCTACATGGCTAATGGGATCCTCGGGTCTTCTCCCACCATCATGCAGTTACAAGCAGTATCACTCATAGCTAAGGCTTCTATTGTAATAGGATGGTTTGTGCCTGGACTTAATTAAAAAACTAAGTTTTTCTTTGTTTCAATACTACTATTTTTCCTTCATTCCTATTCACATATATAGTCTCTACTTCCTTCCTCCACCTGCACACACATCTGTATAAATAGGTTATTCTTCGCATGCCATCTGTGGTATATGTCTCCACAAGGAACTCTGCCTTTCTACCACATTTAGGACATATTAGCCCGTTACCACCCAGCCTGTTCTGAGTCTCCATAGCTTTTGATCCCTCGGCAGCCTCTCTATCCAAAATGAGTATATTTCGGGGGATAATATATTTATAAACCCCCAGGATCGCAAAACATCTCTATTAGCTGATAAACTTTTCCCGCCTTGGAGGGCTGGGTTTCTATTGCCTTCTTAGGTGTTAGTCCCTGGCGAGGGATTAATGGCTTAACACCGCTATGCGTTACCAGGTAGTTCTCAATCTTCCTCGATATCCTTATCCTATAGTTCTGCTTACGAGCTATGTTCAGCGCGGCATTAATGTCTGTATTGATCTTCTTCCCTGTCTTCTTGCATATATACAGTCCTCTATATTTTCTTCCGTTTTTATGTTTATTTCCACATATTGAGCATATCTAGTAAGTATATTCACCAGGAACAATCTCTACGTCTATGCCGTACTCCATGAATATATCAACGATCCGCAGCACTATCCTCCTAAACATCCATATGTTAGTGTTATACTCATTACCATTGTTCTGTGAGAGCATATATAGATATCCAATGTATAGCTTCCTAACACCTCTATCATAGAGCTCACCAGCTAGAAACCTGGTCAATGTTATATATAGGTGCCCGAGCCTCTTATCTCTCTTATACATAGCTTCTAGGTATTTCTTGTGATAATATATTCATGATGGACATCCCTAGCATCCTAAGCATGTCTCTTATAGATTGATAGATTGCTATCTCTCTTTTCCACCAATAGTGCTCATCCTTGATCGTTCTGCCCTTAATGAGTAAGCAGATCCCTCTGTAATTATTACAGTGAATATATTGTTAAGACCCATATCGATGAAAGCCTCTTATCACCAATAGGATCCCCCTGCTTGATGCTCTTCGGATTTATGATCCTTTGTTTCTTCTTTTTCCTCTCCTCATCATATATGGGCTTTATATAGCCCTTCTTATTTGAGCTAGGAGGCTCTGCAGCAACCTCTATTGGTATGTAGGCGAACTACCTACTAGCTTTATAAATGATCTCTAGTCCTCCTTGTTTACTTCCTACCTAATCCCACC
>JAVVGE010000036.1:0-20244 GCA_032249255.1 Desulfurococcales archaeon
ACCAAGATCTTCACACCTAAAGATCCTCATTTATAAATAAAAGATCCTCGGGATCCTCTTTGATTCTCGGGATCTTCTTAAAGATCCGATCCCTTTGATCCAGATTTCATATCGATTTTCATATCAGCATTCATATCAAATTTTCATATCGGTTTTCATATCGGCTTATATACCTGCTTGCGTATCATGTTTGGTGGTTTGTTTGGTGGATCCGAGCCTCGTCGATCTCAAGGGGGTTGGCGATGATATTAGGTATAGGATCTTCGACTATCTCTGGGAGAGGGGTGTTAGGAGCTCTGACCTGGGTATAGATCCTACATATGCTAATAAGGTTAGGAATAGAAGGGCGAGGGTCTCCGACCCCCTGCTTGAGAGGATGCTGAGGATGCTCTCCCTGGATGAATTCGCATCGCTTGTAGGCTCATCACAGGCTTTGGATCGGTCTATCCAGAGGCTTTCCTGGGAGCCCAGGGATCTTTCTGAGGCTCTCTCCATGCTTGACCAGCTTTTGATGGGTTTGGAGGCCCTTGTCAATAGATATCCACAGCTGTCTGGCGTGGCTATTCAGAGGGTATTGCGTCTCCTCGGTAGGAGGGGATATAGCGTGGCAATCACCAAGGATCATGTGGATGCCTTCGAAAAGATCCTGATGTCGAGGGCTCCGAAGACGAGGAATGATAGGAATAGATATCTTAGAAGGGCTCTCAACGACCTCGACTGGGAGCTATCCCCAGAGAGGCTCGGGGAATATATAGAAGAGCTTGAGGATGAGAGCCCCAACGTCGCCAGGCACGTCGCATCAACTCTAAAGCTTTTCATAAAACACGTGCTGAGGGATCCAAATCTATATTCAGCCTTCAAAATCCCTAGAAGCGGGCATGAAATGGCCTCCGAGCCCCTAACCCTGGAAACAGTTAGAGCTGTTGCAAGGGCTATTGACTGGATCCCTGCAAAGGCATTCTACGCATTGCTAGCAGAGACAGGGCTTAGACCTGGGGAGGTTCTCAACGCAAGGCTAGCCGATCTGGATCTCGGTGAGAGGATGCTCAGGATAATGAGAACCGGGGGTACAAAGAGATCCTATGTAGCCTTCTTCTCAGAGGGGCTGAAAAGCTATCTCGAAAAGCAATACCTCCCATATAGAGGGGATTTCATTAGAAGCGCAGAGCCGAGGGTTAGGAACCTGCTTAGGGATACATCGGAGTGGAGAAACCTTCTATTCCCATTCAAGGACTCAGCCCTCAGGGCATCTATATACACTGCTATGGAGAGAACCCTTGGCAAGAGGTTCAGGCTATACGATCTCAGGGCTTTCTTCGCAAGCTATCTAAGCATCAAGGGCGTCCCAGGGCAGATAATAGATCTCCTCCAGGGTAGGGTTCCACCGAGGGAGTTCCAGATACTAGCTAGGCACTATCTAGCGATAGGCGTTAAAGAGCTTAGAGATATTTATGACAGGACAGGGCTATCGGTGCTCGGCTAGCTTGAAAACACGCCATGGAAAGGGTTGAGCAGAAACAGCTAAAAAAGGCTTGGTGTGGAAACGCCTGCCCCGGCTACCAAGGTTCCTGGGTTTCTCTCCCCCCGCTCTCCCCCGCCGCTATCCCCTTCTTCTCCAACATCTCCCGCCTCTTCTCCGAGATCTTCTCTATTATCAGCGCCTCGAGCATCGAGGGCTCCCACCTCTCCAGCATATATGATATCTCCTCGGGTGCCCGCTTCCCCAGCCAGCCTATCATCTTCTCTATCGACTGTGCTAGTTCATCATCTACCCTACCCCCGCATAGTCTGCACCACCCTGTGAGGCGCCCCGTGGCATCGGCGTCTATGTAGAAGCTTATAGCTGCATCCACCAGCCTTCTATAGATTCTGCCTAGCCGGCTGGCTACTTCTCTCAGCTCCCTCTCTATCCCTGCGATCTTTGAGGTGTGCTCCTCCCACATCAGCCTATATGCGAGTGGCGTGGGCAATAGATCTAGATGTGCCATGTCGCAGAATCGCCTGAGGATCTCCCTGTCCTCGAAGCGCTCGGCCTCCTCATAACATGCCTCCCTACCTTTTTCAGCAACATGTTTTATCAGTTTCATCACAGCGTCGTAGTAGCGGTTGGCATCAGCCTCTTCCCCCAGTCCTAGGATGGCTTTGACAGCCCTCACATAGGATTCCTTGTTATATTCCGGCATATCCATCGATATCCTCGCCCTCATAGTATTTCGATAGGCCCATTCCTTGAAGAGCTTGTCATATCTATCCAACAGCTCAGAGGCTTTCTTCAGCTCCTCAGCAAGATCCCCGCTCCTCGTTACAACGTGGAGGATAGCCTCTGCCATGAGCCTCCTGAAAACCAAGATAGGCATCTCCTCCCCATAGCGCTTATCCATTAATTTCTCCAGAGACTCTGCTCTGAAGTCCCTTGCATGGGCCATATCGAGGATCAGTGCTAGTGTCCTCATGATCTGCTTATCATGACCGCTCAAAGCCTCCGAGGGCACTATATAACCATGCCCCGGGAGATATCTGAGGATGCCTTCCTTCTCAAGCCTCTCTATCAGCCTATACGCACTGCTCACATTTCTATAGCCACAGTGCTCAACAAGCCTATCGACAAGCTCCTTCTTCGACATAGCCTTGCCACTGGCAACAGCGCTCCTCACGATCCCAACCACATCTTCTCCTTTGCATTTAACCATGCTCAACCCCTGGATATTAGCGCTAAACGGCTTAAATATTTGCAAAATTATCAGCATCTTGCAGCGAATAGCCGAGAAGAAGGAAAAGATCTGTAAAGTTTGCTTAAATTTTCTCGAAAACAGATATTGGGATGGAGTGTAATATGGTTCTTAATCTGTATCGAGTATATTCGGGTCGATATCAACTGCGCTATAGTAGCGGAGTGTTCTACTTCCATGTCCCAATAAAGATCGCTGAGAACATCGGCACTAGAAGGGTGAGGGTAACTGCTATGATCAACGCTGGTGAGTGCGATAACAAGATCTACCATGGATCTACGATCGTTTTCAGGGCGACGCTGATCTACATTGGCGGGACGATCAGAATAAGGATCCCGTCTCGTTACTCAGAGCTCTGCAGATCAATCAAAGACTGTGGATCGATAGATGTCTGGCTAGAACCGATCCCAGAAACGATCTGGGGTAGGAGGGGAAGAGGCTAGGGGCGATCAAAAATGGCGGGCACCACTGGGATCAGATCTTCAAGTAATAATAACGCTGAGAAGCTTATAAACGTTTACAGCGGTGTATCGAGGATCGTCTATAAATATGTGTATCTCAAAAGGGTTGGTATTGTATATGATGCTTTGTTATGTAGGGATGAGAATGGCGACTGCGATAGCCTTGTTATACATGGAATATCGATAGACTTTGAATCTATATCTAGATCAGAGCTCGGGGACGAGGTAGTCATAAACTGCAGATCTGCTATATACTACCAATGGGATCCCTGCAAAAGTCGGAGATATCTTGTACTTCTGATCGATCAAGAGCGCGGGGGCGATTTGGATGGCTGACGAGATCGAGAAGGGCTCTGGGAAAGAGAATAAAGCGGATGAAATACCTAGACCAGCTGAGATAAAGATCTCGCCAGCGAGGATCAGCGGTGATGGGAAGAGAATCTATTTCGAGATATCGAGGGGTGGGGAGACGTTGGCTGAGATCTGGGTGTCGAGGGAAAGGAAAGAGGAGAAGAACGGAGAGGAGATAACGGTTGTGAAGACCAAATTCATCCCAGGCCCCGCGCTCAAGGATCTAACGGAGGAGACTGCAAAACCCGTGATATGCTTGGTGAAGAAGGATGAGGATCTATCCAAGAAGATCGAAAAGTGTTTCGAGGGGATGGGCGAGGTCTTCGAGGGGATCGCTGGGAAGGACGTATATATCGATGGAAAGATCGAGAGTGGGAGAAAGGCTTTCACAACACTCATCATTAGCGTGGCTAGAGATTGGGATCGATATCGAGATGGTTTTAAGGAGATGATGAGGGAGAGGGCTAGAAAGGCTGGGGGGAGGAAGAGCAGGAAGAGGATCTATGTCGTTGAAAGGGCACTTGCGAAGATCTATAAAAAAGATCCAGGGGCTGTCTGGCTCGCAATATCATATTACGCGGCTAGCAAGAAATTCGATCCAATAACCATTGCAAGGATCTTGAAGGATCTCTATGACCAGGTTGGTGATAACGGATCAATTGTTGATAGGGCTGCCCTACTAGTCAAGGCTTACAGGGAGGCGGGCGTTGATCTATCACAATATAGGGAAGAGCTTGAGAAGATCTTAGAGACATCCCTGGATGAGATCGAGAGGAGGGCTGGGGAGATAAAGATCACCGTGGAGGATCCAGGAAAAATACTAATCGATGTTGTTGAGAGGGCTCTCGGGGTGGAGAGAAGCAGAAGGGTTCTGAGAATAATAGCGAGGTTCTTCGGGGACTTCATAGCGAAAAAGATCAGGGAGAATAAGAGACTGCGCGTATACGCCGCAGCAGATCTCCTTCGGTGGAGGACGTTGATTATAAAAATCATAAGGGATAAAACGGGAGAGGTTGTAGATGTCGATGAGATCGAGGTTCTCAGCGGAGCTCCCGAGGAGATCTATGTGATCAAGAGCAGATTCAGCGAAACATTTAAATACAGGATAGTGTGGAGAAACCCGGCTCTGGGCGTTGTAACGATATACGGCCCCGATCTTCTGGATATGGTTGTCAATAGGATCATTGCCGATGGCCACGCCATGAGGAAAGACATCGCGAGAGACGTTATAAACAATATCATCATGGCATATTCTGAAAAGGATCTAGCGAAAAAGGTTGAGGAGGAGATCAAGGGCTTCGTGCTTGATAGGGAAACAGGGAGTGTGAAAGCAAACATGATCGATATCAGAGAACCCACCCCTGAGGAGTTGAAAAGGGCTGTAGAGTTCATAGATACTCTATATAGATGGTGCTCGGGATCTAGAAACAGGTTGAACGCGCTAGGAGTTATGCTGAAGTGGGCTGCCGCAGCACCGTTTGGATGGGTCTATAAGGAGATGAAGCAGGGGGAGAGGCTATGGGTTCCAGCCCCCTGCGGTAAAAGCCACTCTGGCAAGACAACCCTCTCACACATCGCACTAGCAGTTTGGGGCAGGGGCAGGGAATATATAGTTAATTATCACTCCGTTGACAACGCATATCGAATGGGGATGAGGTTCAGTGAGAGCACGTTACCCTTTGTGATCAACGAGGCAGATCCTTTATTAAAGGATGAGAGGGAGATGAGCGTTTTGATCGACGCCATCATGGGTAAGATCTATAGAAGCAAGCAGCACACACCCGGCGTCTTCGTGAACATCCCAGCGCTATCCCTCCCAATCTTTATCCTGCAAAGCTGTGAGGAGGTTAGGAAGAGAGAGGCATATATGAGGAGGCTCAGGATATTGGAATTCACAGAGGAGGACGAGATACCCGAGGAGCTTGCTAGGGAGTTCGAGAAAGAGGTCATAAAGAACATAGGGGTTTTAGAGGTTATTGGGAGATTCGCAGGAAGCTATGTTATTAAGAACGGGGTTAAGCTGGACTCGGTGGACTTCGACGACCTCGGCCTCAAGATCTTCGAGGAGATCTACAGGACGGTGGGAAAGACCCTCCCCGATTGGATCAGGGATGCAAAGCCCCCGAGCATCAAAGAGATCTATGCTGAGAGCAAGATAGATGTCGAGGGAATCTTCAGAGACTTTCTAATCAAAAAGATCGAGGAGGCTTATTACAAGGGCCACAGCAGAGAGCTCACAAAGATAGTGGAGATAGAGGACAGCTCGACGGGGAACGTGGTTGGAAGCTATAGGGAGACTGATACCGTGGGGGTCGATAAGATGTTGAAGGAGGTTTTGGAGGATCGGCTGATATCTTGGTTGATCAGAAGGGGCGATGAGGTTATAATAACATCAACGGTGCGATACGAGAGGGATTTCCCCGAGAAGATCAAAGAGCACGGGGGGCTCAAAGGGCTGGCCAAGATCCTCGGATGGGACTATGGTGAGGTGAAGATCGGTGGCAAAAATGTGAAGGCGATAACTGTGAGGATAGACAAGCTAATCGAGTTCCTCCTACCACTGGCAGAGAAAAGGGATGAGAGCCAGGGGCAGGGAGGTGCACAACCATGAAAAACAGAGGCTTATTTTTAACATGGATTTGCAAAGCAAGTCTGCGCCACGGATTTTCAGATTCCCCCACCCCCCTTGTAACCCAGGTGACCAGGTGACCCAGGTGACCTTGATCCCGAGTAATTTGATCGCTGGATCGACCGAAAGTAATTCTGGATCGGTGAAAGTGATACAGCGATCGGATCGGAGGTCACCTGGTCACCTGGCAAAACAGGGGGTGGGGGGTTTTTCAGAATCCGCCGCCAAAACTGTTTTGCATTTTCATGTTAAAAGGGGGTGATCTGTTTTGCCCTACGATGATTTCCCAGAGTTTGTCGAGGTCTGGTTTGCCGGGCCCACAAAGATAGATTTATCTTCTGCGAGGGAGTGGATGCTACATATAGGCGATATGGATGACTGTCAAGCGACGCAGGGGATGCCCAGGTGGGGCTGTAAATTCATAAAGGAGCAGGCCAGCTTCCCAGGCTTTGAGGAGCTTATATGGAAAAGATATCTCAGGGGCGGGAGGTTCTTCAGAGAGGCTAACCTCTTCATGGGAAACGGCTTTTGGGGGGATGTTGCTGTGAAGCCCAATGAGGATATCATGCTCTACGACCGCATCTTCCTGGATTTTGACTACGAGGATGACTGGAGCGTCGCTTGCCAGGGAGCCTATAGGCTCGCAAGGATCTTGAGGGATCACTATGGCTGCGACGCAGTTATAGTGAGATCAGGTGGAAAGGGCTGCCATGTCTTCGTCCCGCTGAGGCGGAGGATAGGTTATGACTATTACCAACCCATCCACAGCCGTATAGCCTCCCTCGTGCCGGAGAGATATAGGGCTATGGTTGATATGAGCCCAACGAAATACAACTCACTCCACAGGATCCCGACTAGCTATTACAACAAAAGAGGTGTTAGAAGGGAGACATTGTTTCTGGAGCCCAGGATCAAGCTTAGAAATGAGTTCACATGGGATCGCCTGGAGCCTCTCGACCCCTTGGAGATAGAGATCACAGTAGTCAGGATCGAAATGCCCAGGCCGAGGATCAGGGTTAGAAGGGGTCCAGGGACTATCAGATGGATCGAGGCGATCGTTAGCACAGGTCTTCCCGATGGAAGGAAACGATTCATCCTCTCCGCCCTCAACCCATACTGCATCAACGTTAAGAGGCTCGATATCGAGGCCTGCCTAGAGTTCGCCAAGGCATTCCTCGAAAACTCCTGCAAGAACTATGGGAGGTGTGATAAGGTTGGCGATGGATGGGTTAGAAACGACCTTGCAAGGCTAGCTAGAAAGGCGGAGAGAGTTGATGAGGATGGAGAGTCAGAGGTCATCCTCCCCAGAAGCCTTAGAAAAATGGATAGGGAGATCCTCGATATAATATGCGGGGTATATAGGGAGAAAAGCCCCGAGCTCTTCAGCAGATACTGCGGTGAGGGGCATGGGTAGGAGAAACTGGAGCGCTATAGTCGAGGAGGCTAGGAGGTTTGCTGCTGAGCATAAGGAGAAATATGGTGTTGCACCCACCTTGAGGGCTATCTTCTATGTGTTGGTTAGCAAGGGGTTTATCAGCAACACTCGATCAAGCTATAACTATCTCTCAAAGGTTCTCTCGGAAAAGAGAATCGCTGGGGAGTTCGAGTGGGGTTTAATAGAGGATAGGACGAGGACTAAGATTAGGAGGCGAAGGTCAGATCTTCTCGAAAGGGATTTCAGGGAGGCGGAGATGAGATTGCTATTATACATCGACGCCGGTATAAACATTATCACCAGGTTCTATGTGAATCCGTGGGATGACCAGCCCAGAAGGGTGATAGTGGCGATTGAGAAGGATGCGTTGCTCCCCCTTATAGATGCTATGATAAACAAAGCTACGGGGGAGCTCGTCGATGGGGAGGTTTGGGCTGAGCCTGCATATGTCGAGGAGCTGATAGTTATGAGGGGATATAACTCCACCACGGAGATGAAGAAGCTGGCGGACGAGATAAACAGCCTCCCAGAGGATGTTAAGCCAGTGGTTCTTCTATTAGGGGATTTCGACCCAAGCGGGGAGGACATAGCTAGGGATTTCAGGGAGAGGCTTATAGAGATATCTGGGAGAAGCGATATAGAGTTCGAAAAAGTGGCTGTAACCCTAGACCAGATAATAGAGCTCGACCTCCCAGCGTCCCCCGAGAGCATTGAGAATGTGGAGAAGCTGATGAGGGACACGAGATATAGGGGGTTTGTTGAGAAGCTGGAGAAAATGGCTAGTCAAGATCAGAGGTATAGAGAGCTGGTGGAGAGATATAGAACCCCAGATGGAGAGATAGCGATGATGGTTGAGCTGGACGCCCTAGCAGCTATATACCCAGATTATCTTGAGAGGGTGTTGAAAGAGGCTATCAAGAGGCACTTCGACGTAAAGACATATCTAGAAAAGACAAAGCCAAAGATGGAGGAGCAGAAGAGGATAGCGGAGGAGCTGAGGGAACACCTTGAGAGAAAGAAGAAGAAATGGATGGGGGCAGGCTAGGTTTTGTAGAGGTGGAGATATGTGAAAACGCTATATGTAGCTATCAGGTTCAGCACCGCATATATGGATTATATGGCACTTGTAGATATGTAACGCTAATCACTGCTAAATGCGAAAGAGAACTGATATTAGAGTTTGGCAAACCTCGCCCTTCAGGGCGGGGAGGAGGTCAGATCCCTGCTAGTCCAGCGCTATACAATGATCAAACGCGCCGGTGGAAGAGCAATAAGTAGTATGTTGTTTTGCATGCGTATATGCTATAGGCTCTGGAGAAACACACCCCTTTTAAGCCCACAGCTTTTTTCTGGTGGTTGTTTGAGGGGCTCTTCAGAGGTTGTCGCTGCCATCGCTATCCTTGGTGTTGCAGTCGCAGCCATATCCCTCTATATCTTCGTGCTGGGGGGCATAGCCTCAAGCTCTATGCCTGGGAACCCATCGCTATTGGTAACAGCATCTGAGTTTACAAAGGTTGGCTCTACCTACTACGCATCTATAAGGGTCTCCGCAATAGGCTCAAAGGCTATTATAAAGGCTTTAGAGCTATATGACCCGCGTGGGAGAAACATATCTATCGAGGCCATATATCCAGAACCCCCTGTGGAGGTTTCCAAGGGATCCTCAACAGAGATCCTGTTGGTTACAAGGCTCCAACCATCTGGAGGCTATGGCTCCGAGCAGTTTCCAGAGTATGGCAACATAACCAAGGTTCCAGACCCAACATATCTCGGGGGGCTCTATAGGCATTACGTGCTGGTGGTGGTCTATGCCGATGTCTATGGCAATATCTATAGGCAGGCGATATCGATATCAATGGGCTAGGCTATCTTGTTCCCTGCCTTATCATGGGTATCCCCAGCTTCTCCATGTCTTTCTTCGATATATATCCAAGCTGGTATGCAACCCTGATAAGATCCTCTGATGCTCCTCCAAGCCTATATGCTATTGGCGATATGTGGCTTGCAAGCTGTGCCCACGCGGGGTCATATCTTATGAAGGCTGTCCTCTCAATCCCTGCCCAGCTCCTCGCAACAACCCTTATCTCCTCCCCCATCTCACCTGGATCCTCTGGAGCCATGTTTATCACCAGGGCGTCTATCTTCCTCATAGCGTGTGGGTATCTCCCGGATATGAGTGTTATCAGCCCCTGCACAGCCTGCACATCGTAGCTTGATATTGCCAGGATATAGCTGCTCTCAGCCATCGCCGTGGATATCATCTCATCATATCCCGAGAAGCTCGCCCTCCCCTCGGGCTTCATCGGGGGTGTGTCGAGGATAATATATCTTATCCTCTTCCCCCTCGCAAGCTGCGAAGCCCCCTCAACTATCAGCCTCACATAGTGCTCGGCATCGCCCTTCCGCTTTCCTATCCTGTTTAGAAGGTTTATGTTCTCTGCCCTCGGAAGCCTTGCAGGCAACACCCAGAGCTTCTTCGAGGCATCATAGCCCTCGTTGATGTTATCGTAGAGTGGTATGCTGAGCCTCCTAGGCTGTATAAACGCTATCTCCCCCTCTCCCCCTAGTATGTGGAGGACGGATGCGTTTACATCCACGTCCAGGGATTCCTGGTCAAGCGCAAATAGCTGTGATGTCGATGTCGCGTTTACAACGTCGAAGTCCACTAGCATGCATCCATATCCAAGCCCCGAGAATAATAAGCAGAGGCTTGTGGCTATTGATGACTTTCCACAGCCTCCCTTTCCGCTGAAAACCCCTAGCACTGTTGGTTCATCGCCTAGGTATCTCGGGTGCTCGACCCTGAGCCCCTCCCCAGCCTTCTCCCCATCCCTCCTCCTCTTGAAGAATATCATGGCTATCACGCCTTGATATATGCTATGAAGGGCTTGTTCACATAGTATGTTGCGTTCCCAGAGTCTATCTTCAGGAAGTATGTTGAGAAGTTCACAACCCTTCCCCTGATTATCTGGGAACCCTGGTTAGGGATAATAACGGCTATCTCAACGTTTCTCCCAACGAGCTCCTCATCTAGATCAGGCTTTCTCTTGGGCTTCTGCTGCTGCATCGGCTGCTGGATCTGTTTCAGAGCCATCGAACCCCCGATATATATGCCCAGCCCCTTATAAGGAACCCATATTCCTTTAATAGATATGATGGGGTTGGGAGGAGCTTTGAAAGGGGGTTTTCAACAGCCGTGCCCCGATATTCCTTGATAAAAATCGATGGGGCTGGTGTCGGATAAGCCCAGGTTTCTAAATAGCACACCCACCCCCACAGCCTTCTCCGAGAGCCCCTCTAACAGAGACTAGTCCGAAACGAAAGCCACAGCGGTTGGAGGCTGTCGATGCAGGCAATATTCCTTTAAAAATAGATACAAGGAATCTCGACTAGTCAAGCCCTCCTCACACGCCTTCGAACAGCTTCGAAAGCTCCTCCTCGAGATCCTCCTGGCTCGTGTCTAGATGCTCCTCATCAACTTTAGCTCTAGCAACAATCCCGGGGTTCAAAACCCTCCTATCCATTAACAAACCATGGAAAGAGCCTTAAAAACGCAGTTTTTAGTTCACGTGAACTAAAAACCTGCATTTTTTGCCCCTGCTTTTATAATATTTAGGCTAGAGTTTTATTCTAGTTTATAGGGGATGCTATGCAGTATGCTGGTTTGACAGGGGTTCAAGCGAAGGGATAGCCCGAAAGCCACGGCGTTTTGCAACATTGAAAAGGGCTCTGGGGGCTGTCAAACCAGCAATATTCCTTAGGGAATCCTGCACAACACACAGCCAGCACGGCGTTTTGCAGGCGTTGAAATGAAAGGGATTCTATCCAATGCATAGCCAGCTAACACCAACAGCCTCGGCTGGATTTCCACGCAGAGCCAGGATACAGATGGTTTATGGACTAGTCAATCTATCAATATCCTCTGTTGAAAGGGGCTCCTCCTCAATGCCCGCCGGTTTTTGGCTGTGCCCCAGCATCGCCACACCCTTTTAACAGAGCCCGTATTCCTTATTAATAGATATAATGAGATTAGGAGACGGGCTCTGCGCTGAAAGACGCCCTTTCAATGCTATCGAGCCAGCAATATTCCTTTCTTATAAGGAATCCTGCCCGCTGAAAAGGGGGCTTTGGATTTCTACACGCATAGCCAGAGAGCAGGTTTGCAGATATTCACAAGCCTCTGAACAGCTTCGAGAGCTCCTCCTCGAGATCCTCCTGAGTCATATCTAGATATGTTTTTATTGTTGTGTAGTCTCTGTGCCCCAACAGCCTTCTAACAGCCTCCAGGTTCTTTGTTGCCTTTAGAACCGCTATTGCATAGCTATGCCTTATTGCGTGGGGCCTTATCCTCATCCCAAGATATCTCTCCGAGAATCCATATACAATGTTCCTGCCCTGTCTAATGGTGATCTTGAATAGCCTCTCGCCAGCCATCCTCTCCGTGTAGCCCCTAACAACCTCCCAGAAGAGGTTGCTAGGGACAGGGACAACCCTCATGAATGATTCTCTCTTCTTCAGCTGGTTTATCCTCACAGCCCTCCCCTTGAAATCGAGATCGGATTTGGAGATCTTCATAGCCTCTCCAATCCTGCACCCCGTGAACACCAGGATAGATACAAGGGCTAGATCCCTCAGCATGTATCTGCCTCTCTGAACATCCCTCCAAGCCCTGGAAACAGCATCTAGAAGAGCTTGGTATGGCGGGACATCAAATAGCTTGAGGCTTCCCCTTTTCATAGCCATCCAAGTATTTTGGGAACATGGATCCCTATAAAGCCAACGGCTTTTCCCGAAAGATGGAAAAGAGGAAAGCCTTGGGGAGAGCTATTTCCACGGGCTCCTAAACCTTCTTTACATAGAACATCCATTTGGGCTTCTCAGGCGGTACATAGCTTTTCGCACCAACAAGGCTATAGTATTCTTTTAGGACTTCGATATATTCACTCCATATGGTGTCTGCAATGCTTTCCCATCGCTCCATCTCACGCTCGCTAGTGAAGAGGAAGTAGAATTCGGAGCCTCCCATCATGGCTGTGAAGTGCTGCGGCAGGATCTTGGAAACCCCCTTACCACACAAATACCTTTTTGAAACTATTATTCCTCAACCTTTCGGTGTATATCCCGGTCTTTGTTCTTGATAGCAGTGGCATCAGGGCACCCTATAGAGTTCTCCCAAGGATTTCTATAAATATATGGCTAGTTTTCTACGAGGGGAGATGCTTCTTGGGGTGTTACCCGAGATCTATCCCAAGCTCTCTCCATAGTTTTTCAAGGTATCTCGGGTGCTGATCAGCCTCGCCCAGGAGATCCTTGTATCTGGTCTCAGAGATCCTCAGCTTGTGTTCGGGGGCTTGGTGTTTGGCTCTTCTCTCTTTCTCAGCGGGCCGTGTCTCCACGCCTCTGGCGGTGGGACTATGCGGCGCCTCTTGCTTCTCCACGCCTCTGGTCTCGGCACTATCCGTTTCACCTGATCCCCACTCATAGCGTCTCCCAACATATTTCCCCTGTCTTTAAATGTCTACGCCCTGCTGGGATGCTGTTTTAAGCCCTTGCCAGATCCATGTGGGTGGCTTGATGTCAATAGTTTCTAGCGATGGTGCCAGGGTGGTTGGGGAGATACTGGTGAGGGTCGTTGCGTGGGTCTACGAGGCTCTCAGGGCATCGATTGCCAGGGCACTAGCTTTTCTAGGATCTCTCGGCTTGCCTGCCTCCGAGGGGCTGTCGATGATCATATTGTTTTCCCTTGGATTCATCCTCGGAGCCCTTTTCCCAGGGCTTAGAAGGCTTGTAATAGCCTCCATAGCTATTCTGGCAGGCATATGGATCCTCGGCGTCGCCCTATACAGCTATGCCAATGCGAGGTAGCCTGGCATGGCCAGGGCTAGGTGGTTCCAGCTTGGTGGAAGCCCCTTCGCAGTGCTATCCCCCGATGAGAGGGATCAGATCCTCTCTGAGTTCTCATCCCTCCTATCCCTCGTGCCGAGGGGGGCGATCATAGCTAGATCTTCTGTTTCTGTGGAGAGCTTCTCAGGATTCTCTCTAGAGGTTAGGAGAAGGATATTCATCCTAAGGGCGGAGGGGCTCAGAGGGGATCTAGGGCTGTTCAACGCGAGGGAGATAGGCGAGGGGGATGTTGAGGCTCTGAGGCCAAGGGCAATAGCTGAGAAGCCAGACCACGTCGTGCTAGAGGATGGGAGCCTTGCAAGGGTTTTGATGGCATACGAGCTACCCCCAGAGATCCCAGAGGCCCTCCCATCAGCATCCCTAGACATCGCGGATGAGTTCATACTCCTCTGGGATGTTATCCCAAAGCACAGGGCTGTAGGGATTGTGCAGAGGGCTAGGGCTAGGAAGGCTGGGGCAGCTGCTAGGGGATCTATAGAGGGGGCTAGATGGCTTGAGGATCTAGATGAGATCTCAAGGAGCCTCGGCGCAGGCAGGGAGCTAATCAGAGCTGTGATACTATTCACGGTTGTGGCAGGAGATAGAGAGGCCCTAGGGGATAGGGAGAGGAGCCTTGTTACATGGCTAGCCAGCTATGGTGTGAGGGCCAGGGCCCCCAGGCTCATGCAATTGCCTCTATACCAGCTCAGACCATGCAGATCATCGCCCCTCTTCTTCGAAGCCTGCGTAGATAGGATCTACATGGATAGCTGGGGAGCTAGGCTGCTATATCCAATGGCATCTGAGGAGCTTGTTGAGAGCCCAGGGATATTCCTTGGGATATCAAGCTCCGGATCCCCCGTTGTTATCAACCCATATGCTAGGCATAACTACAACATAGTGATCCTCGGGGAGAGCGGCTCTGGGAAGAGCATGACGGCGAAGGTCTTTGTGAGGAGGTTCAGAGACCTATTCCCAGGATCCCTAGTCGTAGGGATAGACCCTGAGAACGAGTATGTAGATCCCAAGGCCCTCAGGCTCCTCGGCGGAGAGCCTGTGATCATATCCGATGGCACGAGGCTGGGTCTAGACCCTATAAAGATGATCCAGAAGGGGTTTCTAGACGTTTCCCAGGCTAGCGACATACTATGCGACATATACAGCGTGCCCAGAGAGCTCTCTGGATCTCTGAGGCACGAGCTATTCATGCACGGCGACGATGCGGGGGATATGAGGGGCTTCGTCGAGATGCTCGGGAGGAGAAGACCAGAGCTGGCTAAATATTTGGAGGGGGCTATAGCACCTCCCGATATAAACCTCTTCGAGGGAGAACCCCCAGACCTGGGTGGGAGTGTTTTCTTCGGGCTGAAGGGTGTTAGGAGCAAGAGGCTCAAGATCCTTGCATCGGCGTTGATAGCATCATATATCTATAACACATTGATAGCCAAGACCCCTGGGAGGGCCTTGATGCTCGTGGACGAGGCATGGCTCTTCAACGAGACCCCAAGCATAATGGATCTGCTTGAGAACATAGCTAGGAGGGGCAGGAAGAGGGGCCTAGTGCTTCTATATATATCCCAGAGGCCGCAGGACATAGCCTCAAGCCCTCAGGGGAGGGCGCTGCTGGAGCAGAGCGCAACAACCATTCTCATGAGGCAGGAGAGGACAGCGTGGGATGTTATGAGGAGCATATACAGGCTAGACGACACAGAGATCGAGGGGCTTGTGAACGCGGAGACGGGTGAGGCTATTCTCAGGGCTGGGAGGCACAGGCTAGCGATGAGGATCTACGCATCGCCGGAGGAGCTAGAGGCATTCTCAACAAAACCCGTTGTAGCTATATAGCTACACAGCAAAGACGCTACAATGCTATAGCACTGCGAAACTATATAAGCATTCTAGGATATAGATTATCGGTGGGGATATGGGCTATACCGTTAGGGATACGATAAGGCAGTTCCTAGAGATCCTTGTGAAGATCTTGGATATGAATGAGAGGGGCTCAGTACCAACGATAGGGGATATAGCTGGCATGGTCAAAACCCACAGAAGCGTTGTGGGGAGATATATAAGGGCTATGCAGGATCTGGGGATTGTGGAGGCGGAGGCTCTCCCAGGCATCCCAAGGAGATATGGCTATAGACTGGCGCAGGAGGCAATCGAGATGGCAAGGGCAGCGAGGAAGATCCTCGGGGGTGGTGGCAGTGATTAATCTAGATGCACTGAGAAGGGCGATGCTCAGGAGAACCCCGACCATAATGAGCATAGACGACCCCATCGGCGACACCGTAGAGAACATGCTCAAGATCGTGGATAAGATAATGATGGGCAAAGATGAGAAAGAGGTTGTCGAGAACCTCTACATATACCTCAGAAGCGTCAGGGCCCTCCTAGACGATGGGGTGATATCCGAGGAGACCTTTAGAAAGCTGATCCTCACGGAGGAGGAGCTTGAGAAGATCCTGGGGGGTGGGTAGGTTGATACTCTTCAGGAGGAAGAGGGATGAGGGGGAGGCGAGGATGGTGAGGGTTGAGAGGGAGACAAGGATATCCCTTGACATCGCCGGCTTCAGATGGGAGGTGGCGGTGGAGGCGGAGGCTATAAGGCTTACCAGGCAGCATATGCCGAGGATGCCATATACATGGCCATGGTGGTACCTACACAGAGGCCCCATACCCCCATACACAACCGACTCGCACTCAATAGTGTTTATTAGGGGGAGGCTTGGGGAGCCGGGCTATAGCCATGTGAATGTCTATCCATGGGCAGCTGTGATCCCAACGATAGATGGTAGGGGGCCGTGGAGCCTTGAGGAGGCCCAGGCTGTTAGAAGGGTTATGGATGATCTGAGGGCGAGGGGTTTGAAGCCATACTACGACCCAGAGAACATCGAGGAGATATTCAGCAGAAACCACAGGATAGTGCCGAGGATGGAGAGGTTCTACAGCCTCGATGAGGAGGCTATAGAGAGCCTCTATAGAAGGGGTGTTGCCAGGGCAATAGCCTATGGGGGGGTTATGCATAACAGATATGCTAGGGAGGACGGGCTCGCAGTAGCCATCTACGAGCCAATGGTATATGGATATCTAGACGCCCTCCTAGCCGGGGAGCTCGATGGATATGTCAGCGACCTGGTAGGCTATGTCTATGGGAGCCTTGTAACCCTGAACCTAGTGCCCAGGGATATGGGGGTTCTAGAGGCGCTTGAGAAGAACCGATATCTAAGGGCAGCGATCCCAATCATATGGTGGATGATCAGCCTGCTGGGGAACTGGGGCTTCCTCGAAATCAAATAACAAACCCGAACCCCTGCAAAGTCTGCAGACTTTTTCTATTACTATTATGCTCGGGCGGTAGGGAAGGTAGGGAAGATAGGGAAACATTGATCGCTGTATCGCTTTTCAAAGCCTTTGAAGATCTTGCATGATTGTTACTTTGCAATGGTTGAAAATCTTTTAAATCGATCGCTGTATCTATTGCTTCCCTACTTTCCCTATCTTCCCTACCGGTTTTGCCTATATTAATATTGTTGTTTGTGCTGCTGCCTTGGTTTTCAGTTTCCTCTCTGTGGAGAGCTTCACAGGCTCTACACAGATCATTCTCCCCTGCTCTCAGCCTTTTAAATCTGGGCATATAGATGTTGGGATCGATATGGAGGATGATGGAAGGGAGATCGATTTGGTGCTCGACGAAGCTGGGGAGCCCCTGCCGAGGATAGTTGTTAGGAGGAGGAGATACCCTGCTAGGCTCTCCATAAGGCTCCAACCATCGCAGCTGCTTTGGCTCAGAGATGTGGCCTCCAAGAGGAGGAGATCTGTTTCCTCGGTTGTTAGGGATCTCATAGATGCTGCTATGAAGAGGGGGTTGAAGGCCCTGGCAACAGCCCTATCGCTAGCCCTGATTGCGAGGGCAGAGGCCCAGATAACAGTCACCCCACAGCCTCCTCCAAAGGTTTCCCAGGCTGTTATGACGCTTCTAGGCTGGATCTACTGGGGCTTGTTGGTGGCTGTGGCAGCAGCCTTCATAGTAGGTGGGATCAAATATGCTACTGGGGATGTTGAGGGGGCTAAGAAGTGGATCGGTGGGGGGATAGTGGGGGCGATAATATTCGCTGCCTGGCCAGCGATTGTCTCAGCCCTTACAGGGGGATAGCTGGATCGCTTCCAAGCCAAGCCTGTTCACCAGAACAGCTTTTTTGAGGTATCTCATGTATCTATAGATCTGCTTTGTTGAGAGCCTCCCCCTCCTAACACCGGGTCTCGAGCCAAGCATCTCAAGGACTCTCCCCGGTATCTCTGCACCTGCCCTGGGCCCCCCAGATCTCCTTCTCCTCCTCCTCTCAGCCTCGGCCATCACGAGGGCTTTTGCGAATAGCATTGCCCACCCCCTGTCCCTCACAAATGGTGGGAGGGATGATGCCTTGAACACCCTTCCACACTCCTTGCACCTATACCTCAGGCACCCCCATCTATTCAGCCTATGGCCAAGGCATCTCGGGCATAGAACTGTGCTCGATGCTCTGATCGCTTCTCTGCATAGCCTCAGCATCTCAAGGGCTTGGTTGAACTCCCTCGTAGTTACAAGCCCCTCCCCCATATGCTCGAAACCAGTTCTCCTCAGCAGGCCCCTTTCAAGCAGATCCTCCTTCCCAACCATTCCGAGGAGAACAGCGGCAGCAAGAACCTCCGCCCTTCCAACTCCCAGGCCGCATGCCCTTAGCTCGGCGACAACCATCCTCCCAATATCCCAGCTGTTTATCCCGATCAACGCCAGAACCCTCATAGCATCGTCGAGACCCTCGACAGGCTTTGGAGAGTGATCCCTCCAGGGGAAGACCTTGTCAGATGTGTAGGCTATCCCCATCATATCCCAACATATGGATCGATTCAGGGGGTTAAAAAGATTCGGCTTCTTGTCATACTTTTCCAAGGATGTTGAGAGCACTCTTTTTTAGATCTTTTTTCGGTCAGCCATTAACACTATGCCCGTCCCCCTATTTTTTCAGCCCGGGCCCCTTTTCTACGGGGTCTGGTTGGGTGAGCTGAGGCTCAGGGTTATGAGGATAGCCTCTATAGCCAGCCCAGGGGTTCTGGGTGAGAGGGTTTTCGGCCCTTTTGCGTTGAAGCACCTCCTAACAGCCCTCCCAGCCTCCTTCGCAACTTTCCACGCCTGGAGGACAGGGTCTCCCGGGGCTGTTATCATCGCAACAGCTCTTTGGCTTGCATCTCTGCTTGCTCTGATACCTCCCAGGGGCTTCCCACCGGAGGCGCAGATCCTCGCATCGATATCATATCTAGTAGATAAGATCTTCCCAAGCACGAGGGGTAGGAGGGTTGCCAAGCACTAGATCCGCTGTCTATATGGGTTTGCTGCTTATAGCACTATATATCCTCGCAGCCTCCATACCGATTCTCTCTCCCCCTCAGCCTCTGAGCATACCTGGATCCTTCTCCATAGCCTTCCCCACGGGCACCAAGATCTCCAAGATCGTTCTCAACATGTCCGTTGAAGATATAATCGATATAATAGAGAACCTCGGTGCTGCTTTGAACTACTCATCCCTTCTAGACCCGTCGCCGGATACCCCTGTGCTCTTCGAGGATGGAGGGGGCAGGCTGTTATCATCAATCCTGGAGGGTCTCTCGATGAACGCATCTATGGTCAGGCCTGAGGCGTATGCGAAGCTCCTCAACATAGCAGGCTCTCTAGAGCCTTTGGAGGGGAGCTGCTCTAGGAGCTATCGCCTCCACCCCCTGCCCCCTGACAGGTTTGACAGGCTGAACATATCCTCTAGGGAGCTCGTGCTATCGATAAGATGCCTATACGCATCTCCCCACAGCCATAGCTACCCGCCAAGCATGTCCCTAGCCCATGGAGACCCATATATAGTGTCTATAGCTGGTGAGGCTTCTGTTGAGGGTTTTGCGGAGGATATAGATGCGGGGCTTGTTGAGACGGGCTCAGAGCATGTTGATCTGGGGTGCGATGGCTACTACGTGGTTATATGCACATCGATAACAATCCACAGCTATGTTCTATACATAGGGGCTGTGGCTGGGTATAGATCGGTGTTCGGGGGCTCCTCCGAGAGGGTCTCAGCATCATACGGGATCACAGGGGGCTCGGGAGGTATATACGCAGTTGAGGGAGGCTATTTCATGGGGTGGGGGCCTCTTGGAAGGGCTGAGGCCCATGTAGAGGGCTATGAGGATTGCACAAGCAGCTCAGAGGTTAGGGGGAACATAACATATATATACATACACTGCGACAGGGGATCCAGGTTATCTCTTGTCAGGGGGCTTGGAAGGACATTGATATTCACAAGAGCCCTTTTCCAGGCCCCTATAGAGGCTAGGATATATAACGGCACTGAGAACACATTGGTGTTTTTTGGGGACGATGTTGAGGTGCTCGCCACGGGGCTTAGAAGCGGCGATATATTCAGGGGATCCATAGCCCTTGAGAGTGGTTGGAGCTACATATCGGGTGAGAAGAGCATATCCCTAGTGCTTTGGGACAGCATAGCCCTTGGCAGGAGGGTGCATGTTGCCAACAGATCGTGGGTTGTGATTGGAAAGCTCCTCTGGGAGCCCTCTAGCAGGGAGATGCCTGGATGGGGATCCACAGCTAAGATCCTCCCGAGGGGCTTTATAACCCTCACACCCCTGGAACCCCCTGAATGGGTCTCGATAGACCCTGGGGTTCTCAACGCGATATACTCTGTGAACGCAGCCCAGGAGATGATCCAGTACTCT
>JAVVGE010000037.1:0-19993 GCA_032249255.1 Desulfurococcales archaeon
GACCTAGATGCTTAACAAGCTCATCGAAGATCTCTCTAGAGTATTGCCTAGCCTTGTTCCTCCTTAGAGAGGATACCCTTTCAACAGCATCCTGGCATACTCCGTGAACATAGTGGGATGGGATATTTGGATAGATATTCCTTAGCTCTCGATACTTCCCATTCTTAAGCCTATAGTAATTCTCAATAATATTCCTAGATGCGTGGGGAAGCACATCTCCAAGCATCCTGCTATATATTCACGATCTCTTCCAATGCCCTGAACTCCTTCCTAGATAACTTCTTTGGGGGTATAACAGCGGTTCTACTAACAACTATCTTATCTCCTGGCTCGACAACCCACATCCACTTCTTATCGCTCTTTTTCTTTCCCCTAGCCATTATTCCTAGACCTCTCTTTGTCCCTAAACCTCTCCACAAAATTAATTGATAATGAAAGAATATAAAAGCATTTCCTACTACCATGAAAAAGAATACAGCCCCACCATTCCTCCATTAATGATACACAGGTAAGCTAAAAAGGAAGGTCTATGCCTCAAGAAATGAGATGTAATTTATAACGACCTCTCCCGCTATATGGAGGGGGGATTTGATCCTCTAGATATGATTCTTAAATAGGATAGTTGTAAAGGTTATCATTTTATAACTGAAAGCTTCGCCCTTTAGGACGAGGATGGTGTTTATAGGTCCTGTATCTTCTAGTCTTCTTGATTATGATAATACATGTGAGCCTCGGGGGCCATTCCCTAGCAATATGCTATAGACATGCTAGGCACACGAGACTAAACCTATGCCTCCGAGGCTATGATAATATCCATAGCCCCGAGTCCCGATGTGCTAGCTAGTGGGGGCTCTAGCTGGCAAGGAATATGGGTAATGGGTTGGAGCCTCAGTCCAGGGGTAAACTCTTAAAAGGGAGATGCATCCCTAAATAATGAACCGCCCAAAGGGAACCCCTACTCTAGGACGGGGAGGAGGTCAGATATCGCTAATGCTTAATTCAGGTGGGAGATATTGGTATATCGGTTCAGACTGGTTTTAGTCTATGGCTCTTGTATATAGCTTTATAAGCTCTTGATATATGTTTTAACATGTGGCTATGATGTTTATAGCTTCTTTTTTGGACAGACTCTCTGGATTTTTAAGCGGTAAGTTACTAGGTAATATTGTTTCGAGGGGTAGCAGGGATCGGGGGAGGATCCTCAGTAGGATTGCCCTATATAGGGAAGAGGTTCTGCTAAACCTAGCGACTCTATGCTTCTTTCTCACTATACATAGCGTGGCTCCATATCTCTCTCAATACGCCGTTGAGCTCGGTGCTACGGAGACCATGATAGCTCTTCTAGGTCCTTTCTTCGCAGCATCTGCCATGAGTTTCAGAATAGTCTCTGGTGTTCTAGCAGATAGGGGGTGGTCATATTCGCTCCTCATATTCGGGGCTCTGATATCGACTATAGCTCAGGCTATATATCTCCTATCACCCGGCATGGATGCTCTATATATAGGGAGGTTTGTACAAGGGATGGCTGTAGCTATATTCATACCAGCATCATTCCAAGCAGCAGCGATCGGAGAGAGGGATAGGATTATTAGCTCGCTAGCTTGGAGAAATACCATAACAGGTGTATCATTTGCCTTGGGACCGGCTCTCGGGGGGTATATATCGCAACACATGGGATACAAGGCACTCTTCGCATACTCAGCAGCTCTCGGAATCATGGCTGCTGCCCTTGTCATCCCGATCCGCAATAATAGATTTAAAGAGGCAAAGGCGTATGAGGAGGGGCAAGTTCGCGCAGCAGGCATGTGGTTCCTTAGCTGGGGCTTCCTATCTGCCCTCGCCTCTCTGCTATTATATAGCTCCTCCTATATGTGCCTAACGCTCTTCCTACCAGCTTATCATAAACAGGAGGGGTTGGGAGCGTCTCTAATAGCTATCTACTTCACAGCAATGGCCTCATTCAACCTGCTATCTAGAATAGCCTTTAGATATGTCCTAAAGATATTATCGATAAAGAGCACAGCCCTATTGGGAATGGCGCTAGTCTCCACAGGCTATATGGGGATCGCTCTCAACCCTCTCTCACAAAACATAATATACTATGGAATAGCATCAGGGATGGGGGCTGGTCTAGCAATACCCTCGCTACAGATTATAGCAATAGCAGGGATCCCCCAAGGACGTAGAGGCTTAGCATCTGCAATATATACCGCGATGTTCGATCTGGGGAACCTGGTAGGCCCCTCAGTAGCGTCAGCCCTAGCAAACAACTATAGAGATATGATCTCTATAAGTGGATATCTAACCATAGCCTCAGCAACATCGATAGGAATATTAAAACTGAGGGAAGCCATTGAAAGCAGAGCCTCCAACACAAGAATCCATAGTCCAGAGGATCACAATACAAGCTAGAAAAGGGGCATATGTTGAGAAAGCCCTATAAGAGCCCTAAACATAGTAAATATGGAGCTGGGCCCGTAGCTCAGCCCGGTAGAGCGGCGGGCTCTTAACCCGTAGACCAGGGATAGCTGGGCGGAAGTCCCGGGTTCAAATCCCGGCGGGCCCGCCACAAATTTAGAGCTTACAGCCAATGATCTGTCCCCGCACTAGAGAGGGAGAGATTCACCTGGCTTAAATACTAGGTAATATCAGTGAGGGATCGAATTGCTTCTCTAGAGAGAGGGAGGATCGTGCAACCGGAATTGGATCGTTTATATAGAAATCTGAAAAACCTGTTCTTCATAATGGGTTGGATCTCTGCTTTTAAGCCCTTTGCAATATGCTCTTTGAATGGATGGTAAGAGCCGTCTCTAGATCCTGTAGAGCTCTTCTCTCTACTTTTATGCTACTCATAAGGGCATGGTAGGGGGAGTAAAATAGGAAGCTCCCTAGAGGGGGCTCACCTCTTTATTCTCTCGATCGCTCTTTTCACAGCTTCTCTGTGTAGTGGTGTTTGCCATGCTACGTGCTCTCCAATCCCTAGATCTAGATCTTTAGTTGGAGGAGGATGATCTATCCAGTCCTCTGGATATCTATCCCTCAGGTTATACAATATTAGATTCTTCTTGACGAGTTGTTTTACAAGTTCTCCGAGCCCTCTCCCCCACAGGTTATCGGGATCCTCTACAGCTTCTCTCAGAGGCTTCTCCCAATCTCTAACAAAATCTTCGGTCAGCCCCTTATCACTTATGAAACCTCTGATCACCTTCTCCCTATTCCAACCAGCTTCGTAGAGCTCCCTGAGAATCCATGGGTTTCCACCTGTCCATCTCCACACATCCTCAAAAGGTGGCTTATCACCTGGTAGCTGGTTATATAGCTCTTTGAAATCCTCCCTATTCATGTTCCACATGGGTATGAGATGTCCCCATCTATGCCTACCGATCTCCTCTCTTGACATGCCCTCACTAGTGACCACTATGGCTACTACTCTATTGTATCTCGCCGGTGGGTGTTCTATCATATTTAGTAGAAACTTCACATATGTTGCTGAGAAAACATTTAAATCCTCCTCCTTTACTACGATGAACACATCGTCAGCTAGCACAGCCACCCTCTTCCTCCTCCTCTTAATAAGCTCCTTAGCAGTATTCACAGCTTGGACTGCTAGCCTCACATATGGATCCGTTATCCCGGCAGCAAATGCCCCAGCACCGGCAGCAGCTTCCACAAGCTCCTTAACATTGACCCTAGCCCTAGTACGTATTACGAACTCCTCATACCTCGGGTTAACATATATAACATCATAGCCGAAACCCCTGAGAATCTCTATAGACTGTCTGAGCAAGGTGGTCTTTCCACAGCCCTCAGGCCCATAGACAATAGCTGGGAACCCCATACCCCTCTCAGCCCACTTCACAACCCTCCTCAAGGCTAGATCCCTACCTGTGAACTTCACCCTAACCCCGGGGGCAAAATCGATGGGGATCCTAAGCCTATCAACATCGATCTTCCTAGCCCTCTCCGCATCCTCAGTCTGTGGATTGATCCTGGTGATGTTCGTGATACCTCCACAATAAATATTAAAAAGAGATATAGATATTCCTCCTTTGGTATATGATATATTAGCTTTTTAACATATTGATAGTGGCAAGAGGGCAAGCCTCATCTTTTAGGGCAGGGCATTCATAGGAGCTTTTACGAGTATGCAAATGCTGCAATGAGCGTTGAGGAGCGCTTTGAAGGCTTGGGATTAATGCCGTTCACCCAAGAGCGGCTATTGCTACCCTCGTGCTCATCACGACACAACCCTGGGCGGGCTACGGGAGTTCAGCTTCCCTCACGCACCCAGAGCCCGCTAAGCAACATACATAGAAAGACTGCTTATAAGCTTTACCAGGAGTAGCTGGACACGATAATATAAAAACATTCCTATTAATATAAAGAATACAGCCCAGCTGGGCATTCCCAGCTCAATGACCATTGGATTAGAATCAATAAATCCCCGCCAGAGGATATCAGAGGGGTAGCTCTGAGGCTAAGTTGTTACAAAGCAAGCAATAGATTCAAATACTTCTAGTTACTTATAAATACTTGATGTAGCATTGAGAGGGATTGCTGGGCTTAAGCATATAAGCATCTAATCCATAATTATTTTAATGATAAAGTGATACCTCTAGGTATTGGGCATATAGATATCCTCGGAGAGCGATGATGCTGAGCCCTCCTCAGATGGGGCCCCATGGCGTTAAGGGTGATCTACTATAGAATTGAAAGTAGAATTGAATGGGCTGTATCCTTTTTCATGGTAGTAGGAATGCTTTTATACTCGTTTGTTGCCTGAACTTAAGCTTATAAGCATCCAATCCATAATTGTATTGATGATGAGGCGATATCTCTGCTAGATCTTGGTATGCAGAGCCCTCGGGATGCGATGACCTTTGGAGCACCCGAGGCCGAAGCCCTTTATGAGGGCAATGCCCAGAAGGGCTTCGGGGTTCTAGGCATAGCCCTAGATGGGAGCCCGGTGCTGCTGGGCTCCACAGCCATCCATGAACCCATAAGGATATGGATATCCCTGTGGGGGGTGGAAGTCCCCTGATGCCACAGGGCTAAAAACCCTGTGGATCAAGAAGCACAGTAACCCAAAACAGAGGAATATTAGCGACAATCAATGACCATCGAGGGACAAGCGGTCATAAGCATCACTCCTACCCTGAAAGAGTGGGGGCTTGCTCATTTTGTATCAAAGGAGGCGAGACTGCTTTTCTTTGTTAGGAAGGCCGTTTTTAAGTTAGCAGCGTAATATATCATAGCTGGTGCTGAGGTTGTCGAGGGCGAGGATCCCTGGGAGGGAGAAGTGGAAGTATAAGAAGTGGTATGTAGTAGTGGCCCCACCCCTCTTTGGCGAAGCTGAGATCGGGAGTATACCGGCTGACGAGGGTTGGAAGGTTATTGGAAGAACTGTTGAGGTAACTATGTATGAGTTGACGGGGGATATATCGCAGCTCCATATAAGATTCAAATTCCAGGTTATAGGTGTTGATGGGGATAGAGCTATAACGAGGTTCAAGATGCTGGAACTGGCTAGGGATTATCTGAGGAGCCTTACTAGGAGGAAGAGTAGCAAGATAGCCGGGATAATAAACCTCACATCGAAAGACGGCTATGGCATGAGGGTCACTGCTGTAGCATTCACAACATATAGGTGCCAGGCATCGCAGAAAAAGGCTATTAGAAAGATCATGTTTGATATACTGGCAAAAGAGGCTTCGGAGAAGACGCTGGATGAGTTTATAAAGGCATCCCTAGGAGAGATACAGAATAAGATATTCCAAGAAGCCAAGAAGATCTACCCAATAAGGAAGGTAGAGATAGCAAAGATAAAGCTCCTAACAATACCAACCCCAACCGGTCCTGTAAAAGCTGTAGTAGTTCCTCAGAGACCTACCTAGCCTGCTCTCCCTTTCAATCCCATAATAGATCATCTTTTTCCCTGCGTTTCTGCTTGTCCCTCGATGGTCATTGATTGTCGCTAATATTCCTCTGTTTTGGGTTACTGTGCTTCTTGATCCACAGGGTTTTTAGCCCTGTGGCATCAGGGGACTTCCACCCCCCACAGGGATATCCATATCCTTATGGGTTCATGGATGGCTGTGGAGCCCAGCAGCACCGGGCTCCCATCTAGACTTAAAACCCCGAGTCCCTCTGGGCATTGCCCTCATACAAGGCTTCGAGGCCCCTTAGATAAATATTTAATAATGCTACTACCTCTCTGTGCCATCTCTCACCTCCCTTGCTACATATCCCTATCCTATCCTCCCCATACTCTATTACAGCCTTGTGTATTGGGCATGTCTTCGAAGTGTTCCTAGGATCTACCATCAATACCGGCACACCATATTCCCTAGCCTTATCTATTATCGCGTTCAGCTCACCCTTCAATGCACTCTGATATATCCTGTGCCTCAGCTGCTTATTCCTATACCTAGCGATCATAACCCTTATATCGTCCCCGGAGATCCTCTCAATAACTATAACGCCCCTAGTCCTAAGGGCGTCCCTTACTACTAGGTTTGCTGTCTTCATCCTATAGTCCTTTTTCTTTTTTCCTTCCTTAAGCTTTTCCATAGCCTTCCTAGCCTCTCTACTATCGGATCCATTTCTCCTCTGGATACTCTCCTTCCTATAGTTATAGCCTAGAATAGTCTTAGCAAGGTCTGTTCCAAGTATTATTGCAAATGCCTCGTACAGAGTTGCTACAGAGTTCTCATTAACATCGACAGGCTTAATATTCCCAGGCTTGTAGATCTCGACCTCCTTCTCTAGGGATAGGTGGAAAAGTACCCTCCTATTCTTTCTATCAAGCTTGATCTTTGCATGGGATGTCGGCTTAAAGCCTCTAGTCAGTAGCTTGTAGAACTCCTTAGAGGGCTCAAGATCGAGGTGCACCCAGCCCCTATGAGTATTGATGGCAACACTTGTGAAGAAAATATTCTCAAAACCATTAATCCTGATCTTAGTTGGGTTTACCGGTTTCCATATGTGGTCATCAACTAGCCATAGGCTAACACTATTGATCCTAGGCACTAGTTTGCCCTCCATCATCTCAAGATCTACCTGATCCCGAGCTATCTCCCAAGATTTCTTCCAGAGATATCTCCTGATCCTCCTACCCCTAAGATCCTTTTTCCCTAGACCTAGATGCTTAACAAGCTCATTGAAGATCTCTCTAGAGTATTGTCTAGCCCTGTTCCTCCTTGGAGAGGATATTCTTTCAACAGCATCCTGGCAAACTCCGTGAACATAGTGGGATGGGATATTTGGATAGATATTCCTTAACTCTCGATACTTCCCATTCCTCGAGATACGATGATTCTTGATAATATTCCTAGATGCGTGGGGTAATACGTTCTCAAGCATCTTGCTATATATTCACGACCTCTTCTAATACCCTGAACTCCTTCCTAGATAACTTCTTTGAGGGCAGAACAGCGGTTCTACTAACAAAGACCCTGTCGCCCGGCTTTGCAACCCACATCCACTTCTTATCCCTCTTTTTCTTTCCCCTAGCCATTATCTCTAGACATCTCTTTGTTCCTAAACCTCCACTCCAACCATTTAGTTAATAACGAAAGAATATAAAAAGATTTCTACTATCATGAAAAAGGGTTCAGCCCTCTCTAGCTATATGAAGAGCGTGGATATCATCAGTTGCCATAGGAACGATGGGTGAGTATTCCTGCAAAGCTCTATAGAGCCTCTCGAGGTCTCTCCAGCTAGAGCCATACCTTATAATCGGCACAATACCCTTAGACAATCTCTCTACGAGCTCGTCTCACTCAGTTACCTCATGATCGTTTCCAATAGATAATGAGGCATAGGCATCCAGATCCTCTCCCCTTAGTCCAGCTGCATGCCCCTGAACAATCACAGCCGTGGAAAGCCTCGAGGCATATTCTATAAACCTCTCATCACCGTCCAGAAGAGACCCTATATCCATTATCTCTCCAACACCTGAAAAGAGATCCATATTCTCGATAACCTCCTCATAGCCTAGGAGAGCTCCTCCAACATCTGGGGCCTTGAGGCTAGCAGGCACGTTGGGAGGCACTAGTAGAAAGGCCTTGAGAGGTGTCTCTGAAAGCTCTTCAGCCATATAGCTAAGCCCTTCGAAGCTAGCTACATTAGCGATCTCATGGGGGTCAGCGAAAACAGCCGTCGTATCCCTAGATATAACGGCCTTAGAGACTTCACAGGGCCTCAGAAACGTGTTCTCGATATGGGTGTGGGCATCTATAAAGCCCGGAGCAACTATAGATCCACTTAGATCTATGACCTTGGTGCCAGAACCTCTAGATCTTCTACACCCTACCCACACAGGATATGATCCTCCCCTTAATAGCTATCTCAACACCCTCGAGGATATCCCTCTTCCAAGCATCGATAATAGATGCATTAATCATTATCACATCAGCCGGTACATGCCCTAGAGAAGATCTCGCAGCACTAGCCAGCTCGTGGGGAGAAGGTCTAATATCGATCACTACGGGCAAAAATCTGCCCTCCAGACTTATTATATCGCTGATGCTTAAAATACATAGATCTACCTAAATATATAGTAAGAAATTACCAAGATATGGTAAAAAGTGAAGCCCTATATATGACTTAATATCTACCCTACTAAGATCTATCGGAGGTGGATTTGGAACAAGAAGATCCTGTAGAGATTGTTAAGAAAACAATAGAACTATATCTAGAGAAGAGATGCAGAGAAATCATTGAATATATATCGATAACATCCCAGAAAAAGCTCAGAATATCGCTAAGAGCTCTATATACACATTATCAGCCAACAGAGGAATATCCAAGGTTCACAGATGCTCTGAGAAAAGCTCTGGAAAAGATGCCACAACTCCTACGAAGCATGGGTTTTGATATCGAGGGCGCAGGAACAGAGGAGTTTCTAATAATAAGTAGAGAAGAAATTGAGAAGCTATGCGGAAAATATAGGCTATAGGCAATGACCTTTTCCTCCCTCTGAAGGGCGGGTTTCTATTACCCGGTCCCAGGTGCTAGCCCCCTAGCGAGGGATTAATGGCTTAACACCGCTATGCGTTACCAGGTAGCTCTCAATCTTTCTCGTTATCCTTATCCTGTGGCCTAGCTTACGGGCTATTTTTAGCACAGCATTTATGACTGCATTAATCTCTTCTCGGTCTTCTTGCATAAAGGTTATTTTCAAAAAGTAAAGGAAAAGACTCTCCTCAGACCTGTGTTAGGAACATGTTTTGGTTCTCATGATTAGTAATGAGAGCCTGGATCTTTTATCGTGTGTGAGGTTTTATAGTATTTTCTCTATGTGTTCAATATATCTATTTATCGTTTTTTCAAAACCTATCGCTTTTTCTGCTAGCTGCAGTGCTCCTTCCGAGATCCTATATCTAAGATCTCTATTTCTAGTTAGAGTCTTTAGCGCTTCGGATAGACTACCGATCTTCTCTATGATCACTACGTTGTCCAGATGCTTCAACCCAGGTACTATCAGCTCCGCTCTTCTTGAGGTTATTGTTGGAACTCCGTGAAGTATCGATTCTATTAGCTTTATGGGCACACCTCCTCCACTGACTATTGGGGCTAGTGATATTGCTGCGCAGCAGTAGAGGGATTTTAGTATCTTATCCGGCACTATTCCGAGGATCTTTATTCTCTTGCTGATCAACCCTTTCCTATTTATATGCTCTCCTATACCCCCAGCAATAGCTAGATCCATCTCTACCCAGTCCCCACTAACGGCTTCTAGTATATTGCTGAGGGCATCTATGTTGGGCTTGTGGGGACTCCCAACGAATAGAGCGTAGTTTTCACACTCAAGACTTAGACCCCTGACTAACTCTTGATCTTTAGAACTGCAGTCCTTCCTAGACCCTCTCACGGTGGGGCCTAGATAGTGTGTCTCCACCCCATATAGCTTCTTAATAATCTCTCTATCCCTCATGGATATGGTTACACAGTTTCTGGCAATTTCCAGGGCCCTCCTCTCGACATAATGCATAGCTCTATAGGCAAGGCCTCTAAGAAGTCCATATGATAGAGACGCAATATATTCTGCCTCGACGTTGTGGATTCTCACCATGTATGGAACACCAATAAAGCTGAGAATGGAGGCCATGTGTGATAGATATGTTGTCTCAAGCACTACCAAATCATATCCCCTCGAGATTATAGTCTCTGTGAGTTTATGATAGACACCGCTGATCCGATCAACACTAAATTGAGCCACAAGCTTGGTAAAGAGGAGAGCCTCGTTACTAGCGAGTGAAAGAGCTCTTGAGGGGAGAAGCAGAGATCTTCTTAAAAAATCCTCAGAGAGCTCCTCACATCCAACGCCCTCAAGCACTATATCCTCAGGGCATCCCGAGCCTCTTCTCGAGATGTTATATATATCAACGTGGAAGCCCCTCTCCTTCAGCCCCACAGCTAGATCTATAATGATCCTCCTACTCCCAGTTGGCATAGAACCTATAGGTCTATAGGATACAAGAGCGATCCTAAGCAAATGCTGCTCCCTAGCCCATAGAGAAATAGCTCAATAAACTAATAAGTAAGGAAACTTAATTTAAGATCTTAACATTAAATAGAGGACGGGCCTCGCCCTTCAGGGTGGGGAGAATGTCGTTGGAAGATCTGGGTCTGAGAGTATTATAGCTTCTCTATCTATATAGAGTTTTATTGCCTTAATATTTACACCCGCTCTAGATGCTTTTCTTAGGAGACTCGGTAGTAGAGGGTCAACACTGCTTGGACCGAAGATTCTCGCTAGTGGGTGGCCTGCAACGAAGACTAGGTATCTGTTTCTATATCTAGAGCTGGCTAGGATCTCTATGTGTTTCCTACCTCTGAGGCTTATCGTATCAGGGTATCTAGCGCTCATGTCAGCCTGGTGGAAATAGACCGCGCTCTTGAGCTCCGCTACAGCCTCCTCATTATCTTTTCTTAGTAGGAAATCGATCTTTGTTCCTCCTATATCTATATCCCTTCTATAGATCCTATATCCCTGGAGCCAGCTAATGAGATCGTTCTCAACCGCTATCATAAAGGCCCTTTCCTGGAGCTTGGTATCTATTAATGTCCACTTATCGTTATGGACATGGGATCCAATGACTCTCAGGCTAGTCTTTTTACCTCTGATCCTAGTGCACAAGATCTTCGAACCTTTATATAGTATGTCGACAAGCCTACCAGTATTGTTTATATGGATCATAGTTTCCCTGGAGTCACATAAAGCCCTGCCAATGAACCTTTTATCACGCTCTACAAATACACACTCAACGAGATCATCTAGATCTATTATTTTCAACCTCTGATACCCATGAATATCAATACCTTTGGAGTAATATCTGCCCTCTAACTGCAATAGAGAGGCTATTTAGATCATGATTCTCAGATCTCTTAAGCAGTCCTGTGGATTAATCCTTATAACAGCCTGAGCCTTTACTTTTTAAGGATAGCGATATTGAACCTGGTGTTTATAACGGGTTTCTATCCCCCGAAAATGCTACTGGGATCTCATAAAGTTCTATCCAGCTGGCGGGATTGTCAGAGTGCTCTATAGGTTATCTTCTAGAAAAAAGGATCTAGAGGATATATAGGGACTCTGATCTTATAACCACTACCACAGAAGCACAGAAAGCGGTTCTAGAGAGTGTGGCCAGTCGCAATGATATAATGGTTATCCATAACGGGGTTGATCTCGAACTCTACTCAAGGATCTATAGGGAGGTCACGATTAACACCGGATCTAGGAGTTTATATGAGATAGCCTTCCTAGGGGATCTTAACTGGGAGTATTACATGCTTGATAGAATCATAGAAGGCTTCTCAGTAGCGGGGAACAAGGGTCTAGCTATTAGACTTAAAATAATCGGTGATGGCGCAACTAGGAGAAGGCCGGAGAATATAGCTAGAAAGCTGAGAATACAGGGCATGGTATCCTTAAAGGGCTATCTGGATCGAGAAACGCTAGTTAGAGAGCTAATAGCCTCTGATCTAGCAATAACTGGGAGACCTCTCTCAAGAGATCTGTGGAATCTAACAAGCATGAGATCCACAATATATGAATATATAGGCGCCGGGCTACCGATCCTCTCATTCGGCCCCGAACACTCATACATAGAGCGATTCATAAAACACCACTCCCTAGGCCTATACATAGGAAGCATAGAGCCGGAGGACATCGAAGAGAGCATTGCAGTAATGATCGTAGATTAGACGAGTTTGACAGAGATAGAATAAGATCCGTTGCCAAGATATATGATAGAAATAAATTATCAAGGATATTTGCTAACATCATTGAAAATCTATTGATACCATGATCTATAAAACCCGCTCCCTTTGAAAAGTAAGACCCCGGCTATAGCTGGGCATCGATTGGAGCACGAATCCTTTAGATCCGAGACAGCCGAGCCTAGGCATCGCTTAATAGAGAAGATATGAAAAGAGATCTTCTTAGAGAATCGTGCATCTAGATGTGTGAGGGAGCACATTTTCAAGCATCCTAGTGTATATATTCACGATCTATTCTAATGCTCTGAAATCCCTCCTAGATAGTGGCTTAGATACTATGGGATCGTCCTATTAACGTCGACCCTTTTACCGCGCTTAACATCCCAACCCTCACATCCCATCCCCTCTTCTTAGCTTTCGTCTATATACTGTTCTGCTCACAAGCCCTCAACCTCCTTGATCTTTTTTGAAACTCTCGACAAGCATCTTCTTACGACTCCACATACTGCAGAGCTTGCGTTTCCGCTTGTCTCCCGATGGTCGTTGATCGTCGCTGATCTTCTTTTGTTTTGGACTGCTTTGCTTCTTGATCCAAAGGGTTTTGATCCTGTGGCATCGGGAGACTTCCCCCACTCCACCTCCCGGGCGATATGCCCTAGGAGGCTTCTCGGAAAAGCTGTTGAGCCCACCAGCAGCACTGTGCTCCCATCTACCCTTGGATCCCGAGGCTCTATTAGGGCATAGCCCCCATACAGGGCTTCGACCTCGGGAGCTCTAAGCATCACAGCATCCCGAGGATATCTATATATATCAGGTACATAGGGATATCGCTTCCCATTAAATTAGCTAGGGATTAGACGGTTATAAGCTTAGGACCAACATTTTCCCCATACACGTATCAAGCATCTATATGTAATCAGAGGTATTTAAATTTATCTATAATCCTGTAATAGCCTATAGAAACACAGGGATTCCTCTCCACGCTAGATGTCCGTGATTAATAATACCTATGGGAGGTTAGATCGGAGGATCTGCTATTCACGGTGATGTAGTTTCATGTTTATAAGCCCATGATATGGTTAGAGAATTGGTGAACTTAACGGCTGATAAGTCTAGATCCTCTACATGGGTGTGGCTTCTCCTAGATATCTATCTCCCATCTGTGATAGCGGCTATTGCTAGAGGCATGCTATCGATATCGCTGCCTCTTTTCTTAATAGCGAGTAGGCTTGAACCGATATATGTTGGGTTGGGTTCCGCTTCTGTTTCGCTAGGTAACTTGGTTATGGATATGCCTGGTGGCTATTTCCTGAGGATCTTCGGTGAAAGATCCTTAATGAAGATCTCCCTAGCAGTTGTGGCCCTCTCATCCCTCGGCATGGCTCTACTATCCGATCCCTGGTTTGTCATCCTCTTTGCCTCTATATTCGGTGCTGGGAGGAGTATGTGGCTTCTCTCGAGAAGGTATGTAATAACTTACTACATCCCATATAGCTATAGAGGGAGGGCATCTTCTTTCATTGGGATGTCTGAGAGGCTCGGCACGTTTGTGGGGCCTGCGATAGTGTCTGTGATAGTTGACTATGGATATCAAGTGGTTTTTCTCGCATGCTCGCTCCTGGTCTCGATAGCGATCATACCTAATATAATCTCCCCTAGGATACAGGCTATCCCATATAGAATCGCCTCCCCGAGAGAGGATCTTAAACCCGGTAGAGTGGATGGAGAGCCAGGTCTAATATTTCTTGCAACAGTATCTATATCAAACATAGCTATCCAGGGTGTTAGATCAAGCAGGAACATAATCCTTGCACTGATCGGAAAAGGGCTCTATCTAAGCGATAGCACCATAAGCCTCGCCGCAAGCGCTTCAGGAGCTCTAGACGTTGTGGGGGCCTATCCAGCAGGGGTTCTCATGGATAAGAAGGGAAGGGGAGTAGCCATTACAATCAGCTTCTCTATAATTGCTTTGGGCTATGCATTTCTAGCCATATCGGGAAACGAAGTCATGTTCTACTTATCCGCAATAGTGATCGGTTTTGGAAACGGATTCGGATCTGGCTTTCTAATAACTCTAGGGGCTGACATAGGATCTAGAATGGGGACTAGTAGAGGAGCTATCTTTCTAGCTATGTGGCAATTCATAGGAGATCTAGGTAGCGTGGCTTTCCCAATATGGATAGGCCTTGCATCATCGCTCATGGGGGCTAGCATCACCTCTCTACTTATATCCTCTATCTCGGCTCTAATTCCACCCACGTTTAGACATATAGTAAAATAAAGCCAGTAGTATGAGTTTTTCATAACCATTTCTCTATCTCTCAATACTATAGAGCTGCTAGGCCTAGCCAATATATCTGGCCAGATTTTGATCGGGGCTGGTTGCTGTAACACTCAAAGATCAAGAGGTTACTTCATGATCGTTGCAGCTTGGAAGAGATGCAATAACATAGACTATGTTATCGCTTCTCTTCCAAGCTGCTAGGCTTAGTACCTAACCTAGATCGGGCCCTCCACTGTTCTGATATTAAGTGATAGGGACTAGCCTTGCCCTTCATGGCGGGGAGAGGGTCATATCTATCTCTCTAATATAGATATTATTGGGGTCTATATGCCTATTGGTCTTGGGATCTCTCGTGAGGATCTTGAGAAGCTATACAAGTCAATGAGTGATGAGGAGATAGCGAGGTTATATGGTTATTCTCCTAAATATATTGCAAAGTTAAGACTTATGCATGGCTTGTATAAAAGAGGTAGGAGGAGTAGATGTCTAGAGATATCTAAGGAGGATCTTGAAAAGCTATATAAATCTATGGATGATGAGGAGATAGCCAGGATATACGGGATACCGGTTAGCTGTATTAAGCACCTTAGATATAGATATAGGCTGCTTAGGAGGGCACTATGTCCCGAGATACCTAGGGAGATTTTTGAGGAGATGATCGATAAATCTGACCATGAGATAGCTATGATCTACGATACGAAGAAACATTGTATAGCATCTAGAAGGATTAGGCTAGGGATTAGGAAGCGTGCCAGAAAGCGTGTGGCTGTTAGGGGCATCAATATTAATGTAATGAGAGCTGATTCCATTGAGAAGCTCCTCCTGAGCAAGATAGAGGATGAAGGGGTATGCTATACAACATCCAAAGAGATTAGAGAGAAGCTCCACATCTATCCAAGGCCAGATATATGGGAAGAGCTTGTTAAGAGAGGATACAGAATATTCAGAATATGGATCGGTCTTAAACGCCAATACATGTTCATATACAAGCCTGGTTGCGAGGAACTCATAGCCACAAAGATCTTAATGGAGATCCTGAATCAGGTTGAGAGGACAAAAAAGAGAATCGATATAGACGAGGTCAGGAAAGCCGTTAGGAGTATAATAGCTAGGTATAAACCGCCAACAGAGATCAGAAAGGCACTGAGGATAGTTTTGAGCAAGTTCAGAGCCCCCTCCTCGCCCTAAAAGAACGAGGATTGCACCTGAATCTGATCTCTGATGTTTTTGAATATACATAGCCGTTATAGATCATCTAACCTCACTCAGTCCTAAGGGCGGGGGTTCCCTCGGGCGGTTCATTGTTTGGGGATGCATCTTCCTTTCGAGGGTTTAGCCCCAGGCTGGGTCCCCAGCCCATTACCCCTATCCCTAGCCAGCCAGAGCCTCTATTGACTAGCTCATCAGGACTCGGGGTTATGATTTTATCATCGCCCGGATGCATAGGTGTATAGTCTAGTGTGCCTAGCATTTCTATCGAGCACCGCTAGGGAGTAGCTCCCAAGACTCACACATAGCCATCATCACCAGAATACCAGGGCATATACCCCTAATAAGCTTTTTGCTATCTCCGCCCTAAAAAGCTATGTAGTAAGACCGGGACCCCGCGTCAGCAGGTGGGGTGGAGATTGAAAGGGAGGGGGTCGATAGATCGATTGTTACTCCGAGGGATTCTTGGAGATCATTTTCGATGTCTTTGAAATCGGTATCAGCTGTTAGTAGAGTGCGTATCCACAGGCCCTGTTCCCTTATAGCCTTAATATAGGCTAGATGGAGGAGATCTAGTGTTTTAAGTCTCAGCTTCTCTGTCAGTTCTATAGCATATGCCATGGGATTGTATATCTTGCCGAATAAGGTTCTGGAGAAGCCCTTACACTAGTATATTTGAGGTTAAATCTCTTCAAAATATATAGAATTATTGCTATGGATGTCATATGATCATCTACACCGAGCTTATCCCTTATACTAATCAGCACTCTACGTTGCCTTGCCAACACACTAGCAAGCTCCGCTATAATCAGCTCGGAGATTACCTTTTATCATGGAGTTCTAAGGCCTTTCTAGCCTTTTCTCTCCTAGGATCTGTTGGGTCGAGCGCCGCCACTATTACGCTCGTATCCACATAGATCAAGATCTAGAACCTCTTCCGCTCAGCCAGCAATTGCCCAAGAGCACCTTCAAGTCTAACAGGTATATCCCCCTCCTCTTTCTCCATCTCGAAAAGCTTATTCACAGCTTTAGCAACTATCTTAATTTGCCTAACATATCTAGCACCGATCCTTATAAGGCCTCTCAACGCCTCGCTCCTCGAACTATAGACACCAAGCCTAACAAGCTCATCAACAAGTTTCAACAAATCATCAAGCCTAACAGGAACCACTTTACTACCCACACCAGACACCAAGGTATATGTATACGTATATTTAAGCTTTCAATACTATTGCAATACTCACTAAACTCCTCCCTACCAATTTCCACCCCTCCCGCTGTGGCAGACGGGTCTGTGGCCTTACTATTATATTGCTTTCAGCCTACCCCATCTATTTGGGACTATATCTATCATCTGCTGGCAGTGTGGGGCCAGAACCCACCCCAGAGCCCATCTTCCCAGGCTCAAAAACCAATATTAGAAAGCTTATAAGCCATAGCCATCTTTCAGATATAAAATAGTTAAACAAGTTTAATATGTTGAAATAGTAATTTGCAGCATAACGTTTAAATTTCTTGAGGAAAAGATTGACGTGGTGTGCTTTATGGGATCTGTAGTTGTTGATGTGGAGTTATATGGGCCTGGAGGTGGGGTTAAGCTAAGGGCTTTAGTCGATATCGATTTCTACGGGGATATCATTACCACTCTGGATAAGGTTCAAGGCCTGGGTATAGAGTTTAGATATGAGAGGTTTAGAAGATTGCCCGACGGTAAAACCGTTAAGGTTAGGTATGGTATTGGCGAGATTAAAGTTATGGGAGAAGTAACAGGTGGTGATATTGAGGTGTGGCCAGATCTCAAACTACCTGCAGACATAGACGCGTTGCTAGGTGTGACAGCTCTTGAGAAAATGGGGTCTAGTATAGACACAAGAACTCAAAAACTGGAGAAAGTTGAGTTGTATCTTCTCTGACAACAGGACAAGCCTCGTCCTTCAGGGCGGGTGGTGTTTGTATTTTTAAGTTTTCTGGGGAAATAGCTGTGGATGTAATGATGCGTATAGCTTTGAAGGCTTTGACAAACCCAATGATTGTGGAGATAGAGCCATTAATCCTCCACCAAAGGGTAACACCCAAGACCCCAGCGAAAAGATCTTTTATAGAATTGAAAATAAGAATTGGGGGTCATATATTGGTATGTAGGGATATGAATAGCTATGTAACTATATATTTGCCTAAAGAAGGTTGTAGAAAAGCTTGAGGAGAAAGGTTTTGATGTAGGTGAATTCGTGATTAGAGCTTTAGCGGAGGTTGCCGGTCTCGATCCCGAGGAGACCGTTAGTGTTAGAGTTGAATTAGCTGAGAAAAGCCTAGAGCTAGTGAGAAGCTCTATAAAGCTGTTGAAGAGTGTATTAAGGCGCTTTCAGAAAAATTTCGTCTCCCACAACTAGACATTGCTAGCAGGAGGGGGAGGTGGGATACATGGTTGTTAGGGCAAGCAGCAACAGATCTAAGCAAAATACTTAAAGAAGAGAGGATATCATATGCATGGTCTAAAGCATATGAAATCCATGTATGGGGCTTTCACGAAGCCAAGTACAGGGTAGAGGATGTAGAATCTGCTATACCAATAATAGAATGGTTAATAAACTACACAAAAGGCTTATTGACAAGAACGAGCAGCGCAACTAACTCTTCACCCGAGAGTAGTCCTTGATTCTTTGTTTATCGTCCTTTCCACACCAACCCTCAGGTTCATAACTGTCCTCGCCCATCCCCTACACTGCTGTTCCCTAAGGATCTCGGAGATCAACAGCCACCAATAGATCTATAATTACCAATTCCCTTATTAAATCCCTAACACTCCAAAAACATTAAAAAGACATAGATCCATTTAGAGAAACCACAACCAAGTCTGTTTCGAGAAGCTAGTAGCTATCTATTATGAGGCAGACCTCCTCTCAGTCCTATGGGGCAGGCTCTTAGTTGTAAATCTTAGCTTATGATTAGAGAAATATTTTCTATAGCAGTAGCGCCTCCACAGGCTTAAGTCTTTTCTCAACAGGATCAGGGGCTAGCCCTAACTGCTCCATAGTGACAGACCCTAATAGATAGATCTCTTCATATCCAAAGATCACGGGGGTCGCGCTAACGCTGTAACCCTCAACCTCTATCCCAATCTCTCCTAAAGGTCTTTCGACTACCGTGTTATTAGCAAGCCTCAGCCTAATCACCCTGATTTTCTTAACCCCCAGCTCTTCCAAAAGGCTCTGGGGGATCATAGTGTAGGTTGCCCCTGTATCAACTATAAGCTCTACACCTACTCTCCTAGAGGGATTATCGACCCTCCATATAGATGCCTTAACTTTGAATGTGCCCATAAACAGCTCTACCATATATCAATATTGCTTCAGACAATATTAACCCCCAGTTCAGGCACTTAACCTCCCAGGAATCTATATAGACTGCGACATCCTCATCGTAAAGCTCCTTGATTGCTGGGTCTTTTTAAGCATCTTGGCCACCCATTCACCTTAGCTAGAGGCTTCACCCTTCAGGGCGGAGAGATGTTTTATAGCCCAATAAAGTGGGATATTGTCTCTATTCTATCTTCTTTAAAACCGCAATTATCACATCTCATAATTCTGATCCTCTTATATCCTTTTCTATCCACCAATATTAATTTATTTCCGCAGACTGGGCATATAGTGCTGTACAATCTCTTCTCCTCCCAGTAAACACCATACCATGAGGGTTGTGAAGGGGAAGAGAAGAGCTGATATTATGTTCAGCAATGTTGTTATGACACCCTCCCCGCCCTGAAGGGCGGGGTTTCTATGCTGGGGTCTCGGGTGTTAGCCCTCTGGTGGGGGATTAATGGCTTAACACCATTGTGCGTTACCAAATAGCTCTCTATCTTCCTAGCTATCCTTATCATGTAGCCCAGCCTACGAGCTATGTTCAGCGCTGCATTAATATCTGCATTGATCTTCTTCCCAGTCTTCTTGCATTCGTATAGCCCTCTATATATCCTTCCATTTTTATGCCTGATTCCACATATTGAGCATCTCTGGCTAGTGTAGTCCTCAGAGACTATCTCAACATCTATACCATACTCCATGAATATATCCACAATCCATAACACTATCTTCCTGTACCACCATATATTCGTGTTATACTCGTTGCCATTGTTCTGTGAAAGCATGTATGGATATCCTATGTATAGCTTTCTAACTCCTCTATCATAGAGCTCATCCGCTAGGAATCTAATAGCTGTTATATATAGGTGTCTTAGCCTCTCATCCCTCTTATACATTGCCTTAAGGTACTTCTCAT
>JAVVGE010000038.1:0-19099 GCA_032249255.1 Desulfurococcales archaeon
TCTAATAACGATTGAAACTATATTGTTTATCTCTCCAGGCACGCCTAGGAGGGAGCCTCTGAGCCTTATTCTTCTAGATGGTGCCCACGGGATGCTAATGTCTCTAAGCATTGTGGTTAATCCCTTTATCGGGGTTCTATCAACTATGCCTCCAACCACTATTGCCTCTGCCCACTCAAGATCCTCTATCCTCAGATCTGCCTCGCCATACGGATCTAACACTAACGCTCTTCTAATACCGAATATATCTAGGATCTTCTCTAAAGGCGCTATGTAGAGAGGGTATCCTGTTCTTAGCGATGATCTCTCTATGTGCTCAATTCCACTAGTTTTTATAGGGGCAACTGCACATAATCTGTAAGAGGGATCCTCTCTAATCTTCGACGCCGATAATTCTAGCTGTATCACTAGACTTTTAAGCTCCCTCTCACTATGTATGTGTATAGTTCCTAGATCCACTATTAAGATCTTCAACGGAGATCCTCAGCTATCCCTCCTCCTTACTAGGAACCATGTGCCTATACCCTTTGCACATAGGACATTATTCCCATCGAAAACTTCTGCCTCACCAACTGCTAGGGTCCCACCCCTCCTAATAACCCTTCCAATAGCTGTGAAAGGCCCGATCCTCATGGGCTCTAGGAAATTTACCTTGAGCTCAGCTGTATATTGATCTATGCCATCGTTAATAGTCATGATAGCCACTCCTATAACCATATCAATCACGGTCATTATTACACCCCCATTAACAATGCCTCCCCACCTCTTAATCTCATCTCTCATGTCAAAAACAACCTTAGCATACCCTTGTCCAAGCTCCCTGATCCTGACGCCTATAAATCTATAGACAGGCTCTACCTCGAGGAAGTACCTATTGAAAAACTCCACAGGATCTTCTCCAGACGCTTTAATACGATCTATAGCCCTTGATATCCCACCCATCTCCCTCACCAATTCTCCCCAGCGCTTCATACTAGTTACCTCTGAAAACCGCTTATCCCCCGATGGTCATTGATTGTCGCTGGCATTCATTTGTTTTGGATTGCTGTGTTTCTCGATCCACAGGATTTTTAGCCCTGTGGCATCGGGGACTTCCACCTCCTCCACAGAGATCTTGGGATCTCTATGGGTTCACCGGTGGCTGTGGAGTCCAGCGGCACTGTGCTCCCATCTACCTTTGGATCCCGAGGCTCTATTGGGGCAGAGCCCCCATCTAGAGCCTCGGTCTCGGGTGCTCCAAAGGTCATCGCATCCCGAGGTCTCTCCACACCAAGATCTAGCAGAGATATCACCTCATCATCAAAATAGATAGGGATTGGATGGTTATAAGCTTAAGCTGGAGAACAAACGAATATAAAAGCATTCCCACTACCATGAAAAAGGATACAGTCCATTCTTTAATGCTTGGTTAATGCTTATTAACTTTCCCCTAGATGACACTCTCCCCGCCCTAAAGGACGGGGTTTCTATGCTGGGTCTCGGGTGTTAGCCTCTGGAGAGGGATTAATCGTCTTATTCCATTATGTGTTACATGGTAGCTCTCTATTTTCCTAGCTATCCTTATCCTGTGTCCCAGTCTTCTCGCTATGTTCAGCGCAGCATTTATATCTGCGTTTATCTTCTTCCCAGTCTTTTTACACATGTGCAGTCCCCTGTATACCCTTCCCTTCTTGTGTTTTGCTCCACATATTGAGCACCTCTGACTAGTATAGTCCTCTAGGGCTGTCTCAACCTCTATACCTATTCCATGAATGTATCAACGATCCAGAGAATTATCTTCCTGAACCTCCATATGTTTTAGTGTTATACTCATTTCCATTGTTTTGTGAGAGCATGTATGGATATCCTATGTATAGATGCCTAACAATTCTATCATAGAGCTCATCAGCTAGGAATCTAATAGCTGTTATGTATAGATGCCTGAGCCTCTTATCCCTCTTATATATGGAATCTAGGTATTTCTCGTGATAGCAGATCCATGTTGATATGCCAAGCCTCCTCAGCATGTCTCTTACAGATTGATATGTAGCTATCTCCCTCTTCCACCAATAATACTCAGACCTGATAGATCCGCCCTTAACTAGCAAAGCAGAACCATCCGAGATTACCGCAGCGAATAGGTTGTTAAGCCCCATATCAATGAATGCCTCCTTATCCCCTATGGGATCCCTCTGCCTAATACTCCTAGGATTTATGATCCCTCTGCTTCTTCTTTTTCCTCTCCTCATCATCATATATGGACTTTACATAGCCCCTTGGATTCGATCTAGCAGGCTCAACACCAACCTCTATTGGTATGTATGCCTGCCACCTACCAGCCCCATATATGATCTCAAGCCTACCCTGCTTACCCTCCCACCTAATCCCACCAACATACTTTATTTTAAGATCGAAGTCTTCGAGGACTATGTATCCCTCGTTCTCGCTAATAGGCTCAAGATAATATCTATCGTTTCTAATCAGTATGTGTATACTCTTCTCACCAGTCTCCCTATCCTTCCAATAGCCTGGAGGTGAAACCTTCCTAGTGTGAGGCAGTAGTTTACCTTTCTTCAACTTTAGGAGCTCGAAGAATGCATTCCAAGCTTCCTCATTCTAATTAATAACCTGACTAGCATTAACACTAAGAACCCCTTTATACTTATGATAGTATTTCTTGTTGATCTCATCCCTTTTCTTAGGTGTTAGCTCTCTATTGAAGAACACCCGCCTCTTCTCATAGCTAAGCTCATTCCATAGCCTAGCACATGCCAAGCCAACATCGAATAACACCTCATCCTCATGTCTGTTCGGGAATAGAGCTACTCTATGGTTCTCCACCTATTTCTCTTACTCCTCTCTATCTCTTTTTTGAATGCTTCCAGGAGGTTGGGTCTCTGGCGGGCAAAAGTGCTAGTAGAATGTCCGGCGGGGGAATCCCTGAAGGTGTGCCCGCCAGAGACCCTGACCCCCACTAAATAACATGTTGAAAACTCTGTAAAAACATACCCCGCCCTAAAGGGGCGAGGCTTGCCCTGTTGTCATTGCTATATATTGTTTAGTATATAGAGAAAAGTGTCAAAGCGAAATGCTGGATCCTTAAGTCCTACAAGTACAATCCTTTACTAACTTTCTAGAGCTTACCTAAAACTCTCTTCAGAGGCTGCTATGTTTTTTGATAGATCTCTTTAGGATCATTATGTCATTTTCATTAATAACTAAAGATGCATCTATACATTTGAGGGTTTAGCCATATAATTTGAGAGTATCTCTTCGAGCCCTTTATAAGCCTTTCTATATCATACTCTGCAACCTTTTCTGATGAGTAATCACGAGGATCCTTCTCTATCAGGGCCGTTATACTGGTATCTATGTAATATAAGAGCTATATTGGTTAGATCCTGGGCTGCGGGGTATTGCTTAGAGATCTCTAGAGTGATCTCTTTAATCCTGTTCGAAGGGACCAAGGCTATGATCCAGCCTGCCTCATCATTCTCAGATATGCCAGCTACAACTTTTTCCCTTGAAGCAGCTTTTTAGATCTTCCATGAATTCCGTTGCAAGAGCTCCTAGAAGGGCCTTCCAAGCCTGGAAAGCCTTGCCAGCAGCATTTCTCACCAGACCCAATTGGAGGAACTTCCTCGTAAGCTCAGCCTCATAATGAGCCTCAAGATTTTTGCTCTCTCTATAAGCGCCCAGATCTACCAATAGTTTTCCCAGCTTGACCATGGCTCCTAATCCATATCTAGAGATCCTAGCCTTACTAATTATATTTTTTATTTTATTTATCAGATTATGGACTCTGACTCTCTCCCTACCCTACCCTATAGAACGGGGTTTAATCAATTTATGTAGTGAGCATAAATCCTGATAAATTATCTTCACTATATTCACTATAAATGGTGAGGCCTGTGGTTTTGTAAATAGATCTTCCATGCTCTGTATCGATTTTCAATTCTATAGCAGATTATGTGCAGTCTGTCTTCCTTTGAGAGTCCTCAGTAGGTCTATGTCTTTTGTGTATCTTAACAATGCGATGTTTTTGATCTTTGACAAGGTTCTTGTTTCATGAGGTTTTAAGCTCTGAGCTAAAGTGTTTCTCTATATAGTAAGGATATATACTATCCTTTTTTGCTAGCACTAGATCTATTTCCACATTTCTTTTCAACATCACTGAGACCTCCTTTAACTAGCAATATCTTCCTAACCCATTCATCTATATCACCTCGGGCCATATGGTTCTCAATAACGCTCTTAGGAAGGGATTCTATGAAGTCGAGGAGCTCCTCATAGCTACATGCTTTTACACCTATATAAAACCCTCTTTCGTCTGTAAAGTGGAAGCAGTACGTATCAGGTGCTCTGAATCTTTTCAGGAATTCACAAATATCTTTCCTAGCACTATTAGCAATGTATCTGGCAAGTATATCTAGTGCTCTTAGATATGTTATCTGGGCTCTATATGGGCTTCTATATGGATTGAAATATCCATGGACCTCTCCTGCAGGCCCTACCTTAGTAGCCTGGTAATAGAAGTGATCCGACATTGAGTAGAGCCTCCAGATTCTGAGGGTTTCTCCGCCTAGGGTCCTCGCATAGCTATATAGATTCTTGAGTGTTTCGAGAGAAATCCTCTGAACCTCGTTACCCACCCAAGCTGATAGATCTCTCTCATCTGCCCAGCTTATAGTGCTCCACGGAGGCACATCATATATACCCCTAACCCTATTTCTAGTCGCAGCTTCTGTTACAGTAGAGAATCTGAGCCCGGATCTTCTAAGAATCTCTCTTGGCAACCATTCCAGGAACTCGTAGATCCCTGTCTCTGGCCAATGGTGCTCCCCAAAGGTCTCGAAATCCATTGCTATGAAAACCAGATCTCCTGGAGATGATTCGAGCCACGAGGCGTATTTCTCCACTGTGAGAGGATACTGATCCCATGTTCTCAAGCTGAATCTAAAACCTATATCATCGCTCAGCAAATAGTTTCTAAGAAGTAGCTTTACACTGCATAATGGGTTTTCATAGACGTGGTTTGGTCCTGCAAAACCCTGGATCCTCTCGACGCCCTCAGTAACTACGACCTTGAATCCCATGGATGCTAGGGTGCACCCAATATCATTATTATAGATGAACTCGCTATTCTCAGCAGATGTTGGTCTATATCCTAGCAACTCATCGAGGATCTTTATATGCTCCCTAACCTGTTCCATGAACTCCTCCCTATCTATAAGCCATGCTAGTGAATGATAGTACGTTTGTGCTGAGAACTCAACCCTCTCTGTCTCGGCCATCATCCTCAGGATCTCTATAGCCTCGGGCGCCCATCTCTCCATAAGCTCCAAAGCTATGCCTGAGACGCTCACTGTGAATCTAAACCCTGGATTCTCCTTTAGACTCTTATATAGGATCCTCGAGGCCTTTATATACACCCTCTCAGAGACTCTTCTAAACACGCGCTCATTAAGATCCCACCTGAAGAGAGAAGCAGGGTCTTCTATATCGATACCAGGAGGGATATCTACTAAAGGAGCGATTCTAAGCGGTTGATGGATCTCAAAGAAAAGAACTATATCCATGGAGTACTCACCGCCGTGGATATCTATTAATAGATGTCAGCTCAACCTATCAATTGCCTCAACCCATATTCTCATCCTGGCAACCTGGGCCTCGAGGAATTTCCTGTGTAGCTCTTCTCTAAACTCTCCCAGCCTTCTAGCTATATTTTCAGCTAGCTCTAGATAGGCGTCTGCATAGCTCTTGCTATCTATCTCAGCCTGATCCACGATTTTCCATAGCGTCTCATTTATAATCATTCCCTCGAGCTCCGCTCTCAGATCCTTCCAAATAGATCTAGGCCTCTTCATATGCCTAGCGGCCGGAGCACCAATACACATTGAGTCCCCTATCCTGTCCACTATCTTCTTCAGAAAAATCCCGGACCATATATCATCAAACCTATCAATCCCCATGTATCTCATATAGAGCTGGTAAAACGCAGGTATAATCTTTCTCGAGAACGACGTGTTCATAGAGCATACAGCGAAGTAGTTATACTTAGCTGGGATAACCCTTTTCTCAGCTATAGATATAGAGCTCACTCTAGCCTTTCCATCGAGCCCTCCCAAGTAGAGTATAGTCAGAGCATCTAGATCTGGGTGCCCCGTCCACAGCCCCATATTGAGTACACACTCGCCATCAAAGCTTCTAAATCTATAGCCTCTAATCCTGGTTAAAGGATCATATGGATGCCCTCTCGGAAAGAGATCCAACCGAGGCTCCAGGATCAGAAAATCAATGGTATTTACCCATCTCCCAGGAGACTCTACGTACTTTCCGCTAGAGGGTTGAAGCATAGCTACATGATCCCTTACAAGGCTATACCCATTCTCTGGATAAACATCATCATCGATCTCTATAACATAGTCAGCACCGGCCTCATATGCTAAAAGGAATCCGTAGCTAGTCTCAGCATGGGATCTCTCTGGTATTAGGGATAGATACTTCTCATAGGAAGATCCAAAACGAGATTTGAAGAAAGCCTCTCTCTCCCTAGGCCCGTGGAACTCTACGTCAAGACCTCTTAAGAGCTCTCTAGACTTGCTCCTAACAGCTTCATCACCCTCATCAACAACGATCAGCTTCTCAATCCCCTCTAGATCTCCCCTCACATAGAAGCTCCACACATTTTCCAAAACATATATAGACGCCGTAACAACCCACACCCTATTAGACATGAGGGCCCCCCATGACGAGATACATAACGCATCTAGGTGCTTTAGCGGCATTAATAATCTCTTCAGAGCCGCATCTCAGATCAATTATGTGCCCGAGATAAGACCTGTTCATTGATGCGTCTTGCAATATCTGCATAGTATAGTGTTTAATATTAGGCTTCGATATGAAGAGCGATGTTTGCGGATCTGATATCAAAGATCTATAAATATTCCTCACCTGATCGTCGCCTTGAATAATTGATTGCAAGACTTAAAATATTTTACGTTATCAAGACTCAATTATGATCTCACTATCTAAGATGAACAACCATGAAAGGAAACAGCTAGAGATTAGTGACGCATATAGAGCTACACAGAATCCTAAACAACTAGGAGATCTAAAGATCTTGTCACTATCCATAAGACCCATAGATCTATAGGGGCCAAATAGCTAACGACTCAACTTAGTATGTATAGTAATTGTGTGATTCAATAATTTAGTTACTGAGAACTTATAGAAAGATCTAACAATAAGAAGTTAACATATAACGGTATAAATCCCCTCAGAGAGATAGCATCCGAGTTCGGGCAATAGGAAATTGTCCTAAAGGACAGAAAGAGTCTTATTTTAATATCGATCATAATATGCACCATATTAAAAGAACCAGATCCAGGCTCTTAAGCAAGGCTGGGTCTTGCTTAATCATTTCCAAAGTATCTAATTATTATCTTAGATAGTAAATAGTAATAGGAATCCTATTCACAGAGATCCTATCTAAGTATAGGTATCTGAGAAGAGCCGCTTGTCCCCCGATGATCATTGATTATCACTGATATTTATTTGTTTTGGATTGTTTTGCTTCTTGATCCACAGGGTTTTTAGCCCTGTGGCATCGAGGGACTTCCACCTCCTCTACAAAGGCCTAAGGATCTCTATGGGCTCATGGGTGACTGTTGAGCCCAGCGGAAAGGGGCTCCCCTCTAGGATTGAAACCCCGAAGCCCTTCTGGGCAATGTCCTCATAAAGGGCTTCGAGGGCCTTAAGATAGATATTTATCAAGGCAACCACCTCCCTATGCCATCTCTCACCACCCTTGCTGCAAACACCTATCCTATCCTCCCCATATTCTATTACAGCCTTGTGTATTGGGCAGATCTTAGAGGTATTCCTGGGATCCACTATTAATACCGGCACACCATATTCCCTTGCCTTATCTATTATTGTATTGAGTTCTCCTTTCAGAGCACTCTGATATATCCTGTGCCTCAATTGCTTGTTCCTATACCTAGCGATCATAATCCTTATATCTTCCCGGATATTCTCTCAATGACTATCACTCCTCTCATCATCATAGCGTCCCTTACTATTAGGCTTGCTTTCTTCATCCTATAGTCCCTCTTCTTCTCATTAAGCTTCTCCATAGCCTTTCTAGCCTCCCTGCTACCGGATCCATTTCTCCTCTGAATACTCTCCTTCCTATAGCTATAGCCCAGGGTTGTCCTGGCAAGATCTGTTTCTAGGATTACTGCGAATGCCTCGTATAGAGTTGCTACAGAATTCTCATTAACATCAACAGGCTTAACAATATTCTCTGGCCTGTAGATCTCGACCTCCTTCTCTAGGGATAGGTGGAAAAGCACCCTCCTATTCTTCCTATCAAGCTTGATCTTTGCGTGGGATGTCGGCTTAAAACCCCTAGCCAGTAGCTTGTAGAACTCCTTAGAAGGCTCTAGATCGAGGTGCACCCAGCCCCTATGAGTATTAATAGCAATACTTGTGAAGAAAATATTCTCAAAACCATTTATATTGATCTTGGTGGCATCCATAGGTTTCCATACGTGGTCATCAACTAGCCATAGGCTAACACTATTGATCCTAGGCACTAGTATTCCATCGCTCATCTCTAGATCTACCTGATGCCGAGCTATCTCCCAAGATTTCTTCCAGAGATGTCTCCTTAGCCTCTTGCCCCTAAGATCCCTTTTCCCAGACCTAGATGCTTAACAAGCTCATCAAAGATCTCTTCAGCATATTGTCTAGCCTTGTTCCTCCTTAGAGAGGATACTCTTTCAACAGCATCCTGGCATAAGCCATGTATGTAGTGGGATGGAATATTTGGATAGATATTCCTTAGCTCTCGATACTTCCCATTCTTAAGCCTATAGTAATTCTCAATAATATTCCTAGATGCGTGGGGAAGCACATCTCCAAGCATCCTGCTATATGTTCACGATCTCTTCCAATGCCCTGAATTCTCTCTTAGATAACTTCTTTGAGGGTATAGCAGCGGTTCTACTAACAACTATCTTATCTCCTGGCTTTGCAACCCACATCCGCTTCTTATCCCTCTTTTTCTTTCCCCTAGCCATTATTCCTAGACCTCTCTTTGTTCCTAAACTTCCACTCCAACCATCAATTAATAATGAAATAATATAGAAAGATTTCTACTATCATGAAAAAGGGCTCAGTCCACATGGTAATACCGTCCCTTAATCCTTATACCTTATATTGATTAAAATGTAGATTAAAGGGATATAGAAGCTAACAAGAATTATGTGCATGTGTTTGATAATCAGAGTTCACAGGTCTTGCAAGAAGGATCTACATAGCCCTCTACTGTGAACCTGGGCATCCTCATCCCCCTATGGCTGGTCTGTGTTAGAGTCTGGCTCCTCTGGTCCTGCTGGTGTAGCTGAATCTGCTGCCCCTTCTCACCCTCTTTAGGCTCCTCTCTTCTAGATCTCTCAGCACTCTTTAGTCCGAAGTATATTACCTGTCTGCTCTTTGACTTATCCCTATAGACAGTTATACCCTTGATCCCTAGTCTCCAAGCTAGCAGGTATACGCTTTCAACATCTTCCTCAGAGGCTTCAGAAACCATGTTTATGGTCTTAGATGTTCCAGCATCCACCCACTGCTGCCATGACGCCTGGTGAAGCACGTGATACAGAGGGCTCACATCATGGGCAGTTCTGAAAAGCTCTCTCAGGGTTCTCGGCATAAATGGGTTGTGAGCTATTGAGCCTGTTTCTGCAACCGCTTCAACAACCTCCGGAGTATCTAGCTCATATTTCCTCAGATACTCTAGGAAGACCCTGTCAAGCTCTATAAAGGTTCCCACAGCAACAGATCTCACGAAGGCCAGGGCGAATATGGGCTCTATAGAGCTCGACGTACCGGCTATAATGGATATTGTTCCTGTTGGGGCTATGGAGAGGATCTGGGCGTTTCTGACGCCGTATCTTAGTAGATCTTCTTCCAGAGATCTGGGATCTAGATTCATCTTCATGACAAGCCTAGTAACCCTCTCAGAAGGTCTTTCAGAGATCCCAGCTATTTTGAGAATCTCCTCAACGCTCATAGAGAACTCCCAAGCGGGTCTATAGAGCCTCGGTATAAATGCTGGGAACGCCCCCTTCTCCATAGAAAGCTCTATAGAAGCCTTCAGGGCTTGGTAGTATATGAATCTAGCTAGATGCCACGCTAGGTAGATAGCATCAACACTATCATATCTGATACCAAGCCTTATAAGGGTATGGGCCCACCCCATAACACCGAGCCCAATTTTTCTAGTAAGCTTAGCACCCCGTTCAAGCTGTGGCAAAGGCCACTTAGCAGCATCTATAACATTATCCAAAAACCTAACAGCCACTCTAATATCCCTCGCAAGGCCCTCAAGATCTAGAAAAGCCTCGCCATCCCTCTCAACAATATACTTAGCGAGATCCAGAGAGCCGAGGTTACATGGCTCCCAATCGAGCAAAGGCTCCTCAGCACAGTTATGGCTTATAAAACCTCCTGTTATGTAGTAGTGATAGGCAGGTACACTAGCATCGAATACCTCCTCCTCACCTATATACTCTATCTTCTCAACTCTGGCCAGCGGAAGATCTACCTTTGTCTTTTTCAGACTTACCTTTACATTCCTTGATACACTAGCAAACCCTATTTTTTCCATGAAAATTCTTCTACTATACCGTGCTATAACTAGCTCGTGATATTCTTTTTGATCATATACTTTCAAAGCTTCTTTTCTGTTCCTATATATCTTCGAGACTATACCAAATAGTAGTAGCAATTCTTGAACTTGTTTCAATAGTTTAAGTGATGTGGATGAGAGCCTTATAGCTGAATCCTTATCTATAGATCCATAAGCAGTGAAGAGCCCTCTTAAGAACATTGCTATTTCTCTCGGCTTTAACCTATAAACCACTTCAGGCACTTCCCGCTCCTCGGAGGATTTATTAACAATCTCAGGAACTAGATTAACAAAGTAAGAGAGCACGGATTTAGACATTGTCATAACCTTTATCGTATTCTTTTGATAATAAACTCCAATGCTGGCATCTGGGGATCTTGATCTGAGAATGTCTATAACGAGCTGCGCTATGTTCTCTTCGTCATCAGCATTGAAATAGAAAGCAACATATTTACTCCCGCCTTTGAATCTTATATAACCATCACCAACTAGCCAACCTATTAGGAAAGCCATATCCTCTCCAATACTGATGTCTCCGAAGTGATCGCCTAGCTCATCTATCGACATTCTTCCCAGTAAAATCATGTCTCCAGGTTTGATCGCATCAACCCTTTTCCATACAACTTTATATCTTTTTCCACTTTCACCGAAATGTCTAAGTATTAGATTAGCTATGTCGGTTGGAGCTTCTTCGCACTCAGGGCATTCATCCTTGACCACAGCTATTAACCTATGATCTGGTGTTGCTTTGAGCTCGTAACCCTCTCTAGTCACTATTTTATAGACAGGCTTAATACCTTGGCTAAAGATTCTCGATCTAGCTATTACAAGAGATGCAATACTCAGGGCTCTAGATCTTTGTTGAGGCGAGGTTTTAGTCATATATACAATCTTTACTTCACTAGGTATTACTAGATCTTCTTCCTCCACACCCGCTTTTACGAGATCTCCTATCTTTATATATCCTTTTCTACTCAGTATTCTAGTATCGCCCGTTACACATGGGTTAGTAGCGTTTATCTTTCCTATATACCATGCTGGGTGTCTTCTATTTATAGTGTCTATGAAGACTACCCCGGGGTCTCCTGAATCCCATGCACCCTTTACGATCTTCTTCCAGAGTTCTTTTGCATCTATCCACCTAACTATGCCTCCCTCCTTCTCCGCTATCGTTAGGGCTTCTTCCCACGTCACTATCCTCGACTCGTCTAGGGGTATAGAGCCTCCTCTCTCCTCCAGCTCCTCTAGAATCGCTTCCTGCACCCACTCCTCTTCGATAGAGTATCTGGCTCTCACAATGGCGTAGTATCTCGAGTCACCAGAGCCTGGTCTTAGCTGTGTCTTTCTAGGATTGATAAGGGGGAAAGATCCGGCGTTCTCAAGGGCCTTCATAAACGCATCATACATACCAACGCTTATGTTGAAGTTCTGGAGATGTGTATCCCTGAGTTCCCCTGTCTTGCTAACAATGAACTTCTCTATATCTGGATGCCATATATGGAGAATACCCATGTTAGCCCCTCTCCTCTTCCCACCCTGCTTAATGACATCCGTATTCACATCAAAGAGCCTCATGAAGCTCAGAGGACCTGAAGCAACACCGGCAGTGGACCCCACAACATCGCCCTCAGGCCTGAGCTCCGAGAAGTGGAACCCGGTACCTCCACCCATCTTCTGTATTATAGCCTGAGCTCTCAGGGCATCCATGATACCCTCGCCATCCGGGGTTACGAGCGAGTCTCTGACAGGTATTACGAAGCACGCCGAGAGTATTCCTAGCTTTGTCCCAGCATTCATCAGCGTGGGGGTGTTAGGCACAAACCTTAATGAGGACATGAGCTCGTAGAACCTTTCTTCGAGCCCCCTAACCTCCTCCTCGGACTTGCCATAGAGCTTCTCAACGGAGGCTATAACCCTAGCTACTCTTCTAAAGAGCATCTGGGGTGTCTCTATATATCTAAGTGTCTCTGGATTCTTCAGCAGGTATCTGGATTCCAGCACCTTTATGGCTTGATACGTGAGTAGAAGATCTCTAGGGTTGAAAGATCCGTCCCATTTATTGTCATAGACATCCTGGTAGATCCTTGCTAGAGCATATCTCTTAGCGGCTTCAAAGAACCTCTGATCCCTAACCCCCATGATCATGAATCTCTTCTCAACAAGATCCGCAAGATCCCTCGATGAGATCTCACACTTTTGATGCTGGCTGCATCTATCCTCAAGCTCCTCATAGATCTTATCCACAACCTCTTCAACAAAACCCATGTCGAGACCCGATCCCCTAATAGCGAGGGCTATAGATCTCGCCAGCTTACTAATATCGAAATCCTCTCTAGAGCCATCCCTCTTAATCACTATAATTGTGTGCTGCACATCTTTCTCAGATCTTGTTGCCGCCATAGTATCTATATCGCTTCTAGACATAGATCATCACCCAGGTATACTGTGTCAAATAGTATCTAACCATCCCATCATATATTTCCCTAGCCTTTTCCACTGGTTTTGTAGCCATACTTCTATGTAATACTTTATTACAGAAGTATAATAAAAATCATTATATATGGATTACTCTAGAGAGATTGGTGAAAGTAATAGGTTTATGATAAAGATATCTAGAAGAGAGGATTTTAGTACTTTATTGCAACGTATCTATGGGAAACCCATGCCAAGAAAAGGGAAAAAAGTAGAGGAGAAGCAAGAAGAGCCTGCAGAGAAACAGAAGAAGGCTAGAAAGCCTGTGAGGAAGAAATCAATCGATCTCGAGGAATGGATCTCTGAGAGGCTAGACGAGATCTCATCAAGGCTCGGTCTAGACCTGCTGGGACTATCTAGGGAAGAGCTCCTAGCTATAATAACCAAGATAGTAGAGATCGTTCTTGGAGAATCGAGACCCGACATAGACACCATAGTGAGAAGAATAAAGAGAAACGAAGATAGGATAAGACCCCTAATAGCCCTCGGAATACTAGAGCTTAGAGAGACCCTCAACGAAGAGCAGCTAGAATACATAGCCTCAGCCATAGGCCCATGGATACTCACCCATGCTAATAAGCTATATAGAGAAACTAAGAGACTAGGAAAGGATGAATACTTAGCCCTCGCAAGGCTTGAATGGAACAAGCAGTGGATGATGCAGAGAGACAAGACACTTCCACCAGAATGTCCCATATGCGGATTCAACTCCCTCATGCCGGACTACACATGCATAGTATGTGGCTCTACACCAAGCACAAAAGCCGTAGCAGAGCACTATAAATTAGAAGAGTATTTCGAGAACCTAGCCAAGAAAGGCGATATAGAGGGATTGAAAAAGATACTAGATTCAAACTACGTGCTGATATCGTCAACAGGCATAAAGATCCCTGGCAGGGATCTAAAGGAAAAGTATGATCTAGAGATCCACTTAACAAGCTCCATGAGAGAGAGAATAAAGAGTCTAGTCGAAAAACATCTAATCAATAAATCTGACATTAAATAAAGTCAGCCTCGTCCTTCAGGCTGGGTATTTAAGGCTTCCACACCAGCTCTTAGGCTAAGTTACAGAGTAGAAGTAATGAATAACCAGAAAGATCGAGAGCCACTTAGTAACGTAAGATATAGCATAGAGGTTTAAAACAGAACATCCCAACCCCAAAGAGGCGAGGTTTTTCAGATTTCTATGTCAGGCAATAGAAAAACTCCGCCCTCTAAGATAGTGAGGGGTTATGTCTGCCTTAGAGAGCGCTCAAGCCTCAGCTTATCCTTCTACACTATTCTAAGGGAATTTCCATCTCTTCTAAACAGTGGGAAAAAATAAATAAGACAGCATCTCATATAATTATAGGAGGCCCCCCGTAGCTCAGTGGCAGAGCGCCCGGCTGTAGTGGGGCGGGCGGAAACCGGGTGGTCAGGGGTTCGAATCCCCTCGGGGGGACCAGCATATTTTCTTGATCTCAATATCTATGCCTAATATTACAACCGAAAGTCTCGCCTTTTAAGGCGGGGATGGTTTTATTAGCTTTTAAGATCTTAATTGTGTTTAGAAGGGCTCTATGGTCTCTGGTGATGAGGGAATGCTAACCCTCTTGATTGGAATGAGATTTAGTCCCTAGACTGGGCTGTATCCTTTTTCATGGTAGTAGGAATGCTTTTATACTCGTTTGTTGTCTGAGCTTAAGCTTATAAGCACCCAGTTCATAATTGTATTGATGATGAGGTGATATCTCTGCTAGATCTTGGTGTAGAGAGACCTCGGGAAGCGATGATGCTTAGAGCTCCCGAGACCGAAGCCCTTTATGAGGGCTCTGCCCAGAAGGGCTTCGGGGTTCCAAGCATAGATGGAGGCCCGGTGCCGCTGGGCTCCACAGCCACCCACGAACACATAGAGATCCCAAGATCTCTTTGGGGGAGGTGGAAGTCCCCCGATGCCACAGGATCAAAACCCTGTGGATCAGGAAGCATAGCAATCCCAAACAAAAGAATATCAGCGATAATCAACAACCATCGGGGGGACAAGCGGTCACGTATATAGAGTCTCTCTGATATATGGACTAGCCAAACCTCGTTCTTTAGTATGAGGAGATATTATGTGTATTTAAAATGCTTATCTTGGGGATTAGGTGGTTTTTATCTGGTGTGTATTGTTTGTCCGCATTATTAGCAGGGCTCAGCAGATTGGCTGTGATTTTCCTCGTATCTCTTCTTATCATTGGTTTCCTTGGTATTGTTTTTCTCATTCCGTTACCGCTTTTTCTCGTGCTAGAGAATATTGTTGTTGCTCTACTCCTGGCCATAGGTCTTTTATTAACTATTAAAGATCTAAGGATAGGGCTCTACCTACTCTCTATAGTATCTCTTGTATATTCTGGGAGGATCTCTAGAAGCGTGATATCGCCAACAGGCTCCCTGCTACCTCTATGGGAAGCACATCTAGCGGTAGTTATACTACTCATTGCCCTAGGGATCTTATCAATGGTCGTTCTCGCTAGATCCTCTGGTAATAAATTATGAAAAATTGTTGCAGAAGCTATCAGTCTCTGCAGACCTTAAGGGATTGGAGCAAGCTATGAATAGCTTAGATGTTAAATACTAGTTTAGTTAATATATATTAAGGCTATAATATAATTTAGGATTATTATACATAAAGAAAAGAACCTTAATTTAATATTTATAAGCTACTTAATAGAACAATTAGGAGGAATCTCTTATGGGTCAAGAGATAAAGATCCTAGGAGAAGCCTTACCCTTTGAAGAGAGGATAGAATTACCTAGCTGGCTTAGTAGACATATAAAGATTGAGAGCTATTGGGAAATTCATAGAAAGTCTCTACAGGATTATGAGGGTTTCTGGGCCTCAGTTGCTAAGGAGCTTGAGTGGTTCACGCCATTCGAGAGAGTTGTTGATAGGGGTGATTATCCTCATGTCTATAGATGGTTTCCTGGGGGGAGGATAAACGTATCCTATCTAGCCCTGGACAGGCATGTGAGGACCTGGAGGAAGAATAAGGTTGCGTATATATGGGAGGGAGAGCCATTAGATGAGTACGGGGTGCCAAGGGATCGTAGGAAGCTGACCTACTACGATCTATGGAGAGAGGTTAATAGGGTGGCCTATATTCTTTCGAAGAACTTTGGGCTGAAAAAGGGCGATAAGATAGCAATGTATCTACCAATGTTACCAGAGCTACCTATATTCATGTTAGCAGCTGCCAGGCTAGGAGTGATATTCACCCAGGTATTCGCAGGCTTTACCGCAGAGAATCTAGCAGTGAGGGCAAGAGATCTCGGGGCAACGGTCTTAGTAACTGCTGATGGCTTCTACAGGAGAGGGAGGATAGTGAGGCTCAAGGATATAGCCGATAAGGCTATTGAGAGTGTGCCGGGTATTAGGAATGTCATAGTCGTGAGGAGACTAGGTCTCAGGGATATAAATATGGTTGATGGTAGGGACTTCTGGTTCGACGACTTGCTGGGAGGCGTGCCCACCAATGTATATATAGAGCCTGAGAGGCTTGAGAGCGATCACCCACTATATGTGCTCTACACCTCAGGCACTACCGGGAAGCCTAAGGGGATTATACACGATCACGGGGGCTACTCAGTACTGCTACATGCAACAATGAAATGGGTATTCGATGCGAGGGATGATGATATATACTACTGCACAGCAGATATAGGCTGGGTCACAGGGCATAGCTATATAGTATTTGGACCGCTCATAGAGGGGCTAACAACGGTCTTCTATGAGGGTGCTCCAGACTACCCAGCACCCGATAGGATCTGGTCCATAGTGGAGAGATATGGGGTAACGATACTCTATACAACCCCTACTCTAGTGAGGATGCTCATGAGATATGGGGATGAGTGGGTTAGGAGGCACGATAGATCAACACTCAGACTAATCCACAGCGTTGGGGAGCCCATAAACCCCTCAGCATGGAAATGGCTATTCGAGGTCGTAGGGGAGAAGAGATGCCCTGTAGGATCTACGTGGTGGATGACAGAGACTGGGGGGATCTTAATAAGCCATGCACCTGGTTTCGGTCTCGTACCCCTAAAACCCGGGACTAACGGGCCTCCCCTCCCGGGTGTTGATGCAGATGTAATTGATGAAAACGGCATGCCCATGGAGCCCGGTAGGAAGGGTTATCTAGTTATAAAGAGACCATTTCCAGGTATGCCAGCACCACCAACAGGTATGTGGGGCGATCCAGATGGCTATAAAAGGATATACTTCGAGAAGATCGCTCCTGGCAAGGGGTTCTTCTACACAGGAGACTATGCAGTGAGGGATAACGACGGCTATATATGGGTTCTTGGGAGGGCTGACGAGGTTCTCAAAGTCGCTGGACATAGGATAGGCACCTACGAGCTAGAATCTGTCCTTGTATCCCACAAATCAGTTGCTGAAGCAGCCGTCATAGGCATACCAGATCCTGTAAAGGGTGAAGTCCCAATAGCATATGTAGTCCTTAAAGAGGATTACAAGCCAAGCAGAGAACTTGCCGAGGAGCTGAAGGAGTGGGTTAGAAGCAACTATGGCCCTATAGCAGTTCCAAGCAACATATTCTTCGTAACAAAGCTACCAAAGACAAGAAGTGGAAAGGTAATGAGGAGGCTCGTGAAAGCAGTAGCAACAGGATCACCACTAGGAGATACAACAACACTCGAAGATGAAGCAGCTGTTGAGGAAGCTAAGAGAGCATATGAGGAGCTCCTCAAAGAAATAAGAGGCCAGTAAGAGCTTAATAAAAATCATAGAGATCATAGCTAGAGAGAACCACATTCCAATATCTCACAATGACCCTTATCTGAAAACACCCTCAGATAATCCAATTAATTCCGCCCCTTTCAATTCTATCTTTCTTTCAATTCTATAGTAGATCATCTTTTCTATGCTGGGGTCTCGGGTGTTACCCTTCTGGTGGGGGGTTATTGGCTCTATTCTCATAATCATCGGGCTTCTCAAAGCCCTCAAAGCTATATCTATACTCATCATAACCATTAGATATTTCCCTGGAAAGCTTAAAATCCTAATGCTCCGAAGCCCCAACCTCGCCTTAAAAGACGAGGTTTACTAGATCCTTATATCATAACGCTAATATCTGAGAACCCTTCAGACCTTAGAGGCTATGCTGACCTCCTCTCCCGCCTTCAGGCAGTTGTTTTTTGATCGTCATTCCTTTCAGCGGATTATCAGTTCTCCCCATCTATTCGGGGATACATCTGTCATCTGGAGGGCAGTCGGGGTGGCCAGAGATCCTCCGGATATTCCCAGGATCTTCAACGCCTTCTTCCTTATGTTCAGCTTCCTAATAACATCTCTGTCTGCCTCAAAACTGCAGTTGGGGGGGTTCGGGTTTCATTGGGCTTGATATTGTTTGATATCAAGCCCTCTTCCCTTGGTTTCATCGCCCTCAGGATCCCTTTTCATCGGGATCCATATCACTGGGCTCCTCCCGCTCGGGGTGACCCCGACCCACAGCTCCTCCTTCATAGCTTCCTCTGGTTCATTGCCGTGGGAAAACCCCGCATCCTGGTTTTCCTCTTCCTCCTCTTGGGTCTCCACAACATACTCGCATCTGGGGCATTCTCTAGATGTGTTCCTAGGATCCACATAAGCTGTTAATGTTACCTCTGACATCCTCCTATGAATCCTCCTCCACGGTGTTCTGGCATTCCTCTTCCTCCTATTCTTAGCCCTTTTCCTGCTAACGAGATCCTCCTTATCAAGATCCTCGAATACATGGATAGTATTTGGGAATAGCATTCTCAAGCCTGCTGAGGGCTTGTTTATAAAGTCCTTCTCCCTATTTCTCTCCCTTCTAACATACTTCTCATAAAGCTCCCTCTTACCCCTCCTCTGTGCTATAGCCTTTTTACGCTCATATACGATCTTAATGCTCTGGAGAGGCTTTAGATCTACATGTATAAAGCCTATACTGG
>JAVVGE010000039.1:0-18647 GCA_032249255.1 Desulfurococcales archaeon
ATTATTGGGATCCTCATCTTCAAACCCATATTAGTGATCAGCTTTCCACCCCTTCTAACAAGCTCTGGGAAGCAATATCTCCACTCGATATTATCCCAGATTATATCTATAGCATTCTGTAGAGCCTCGACATACCATGTTATAAGCTTCGAGATCCTATCATCCCTGATAGGTACAGAGTATGATCTCACAAGCTCAAGGATCTTCAGCAAAATTGCTCCATAAAAAGACTATATATCAACCCTTATAAACTTTTATTAAACTCAAAAACAGTTTCTTGAGGCGTAGCTTTTTCAGGAATAATTTTTGTAATAGATGGGTAAAACTCAGATAGCCTTTAAGACTTTACTAGATTAAATGGCTGTTTCAGTTCTCATAATCATTCACAGCATTAGTATATGTTGGTGCTTAAGACCTCTTAATGCTATGAGACATGCTGATGCCGTATAGCTTCACCATGTTCTCCAGCTTAAGCTTATAAGAATCTAATCTCTAAACACGTTTAATGATGAGGTTATAATCTCTGCTAGACCTGGGTGTGCAGAGACCTCGGGAAGCGATGACCTTTGGAGCACCCGAGACCGAGGCTCTAGATGGGGGCTCTGCCTCAATAGAGCCTCGGGATCCAAGGATAGATGGGAGCACAGTGCCGCTGGGCCCCACAGCCACCAATGAAACCATAGGGATATCCAAAACCCTGTGGGGGAGGTGGAAGCCCCCGATGGCCGCAGGATCAAAACCCTGTGGATCAAGAAGCAAAGCAATCCAAAACAAAAGAATATCAATAACCATCAATAACCATCGGGGGACAAGCGGATTTCATCAAGGCTGATAAGTATGTTCAGCTTAGCCTCATAATAGAAAGCTTCCAGTTTCCCGAGATCTTTTTCGTTGTAGATGATTTTTCATTGAGATATTCATATGCTCATATGAGCATATGAATATAGCTATGATGGGTATAAGGTTTTGAGGACTTTGGGATCGATAAGCCTGGTAATCATTGGGATAGGAGCATCAACCACACCAGAAGTCTGACCTCTCCCCGCCTTCAGGTCGTCATCTTGATCGTCATCCCTTTCAGACGGATCATAGGTTCCATCATCTATTCGGGTTTACATCTGTCATTTGGGAGGCAGTCGGGGTGGCCAGAACCTCCCCAATCCAAAATAATATAACTAGAAAGCTAATAAGCATTAAAAGGCGAGGCTTTCAGGTTGTAACATATGAGGCCCAACATGAAGTAGATGATCTACCATAGAATCAGATGAGAAGATTATATGAGCTAGAAGGCAGAGCCGAAACACATTATAAATAGCGGAGCTGTTAGAGTTCTAGGACCTCTAGCATTTCTTTATTGCTTAGCTTGGCTACTTTGAAGTATTTTGCACTGATTCTTCTTAGATCCGGGTTTTCACCCATTACCATTACTGTTATTAATTTAAGGTTATTCTCCTTTAGATGTCTTCTTACCATGTTCTCAGCTATTCTATCCTCTCCATCTGTTATTAATATAAGTTCGCCGAGCCCTTTCATCTTGAGCTCTGAGATGTCTTGGCATGCTGCTATTATGGATCTCGTTATATCCGTCCCCCCGCCGCTCTTTATCCTGGCTAGGTAGTCCATTAGTCTGAGGGTTTCGCTGGGCTTGCTAGATCTCGAGACCTTTATGAGGCTATATGGTGCTGAGTCGAAGAACCTTATTAAGAAGGGTCTCCCCTCTTTCCTAGCCCTCATGAACAGGGCTATTGCTGTTGCCTTGGCCCACCTTATCTTCTCGCCGTCCATAGATCCGGATTTATCTAGTAGTACGTAGAGAGGCCCGTAGTCCTGTCTCACAACCTTTTCATAGAGGATCATCTTCCCAGTAGCCCATTTATATAGAAGAACCCAGCTCGCATCCTCACTCTCGAATAGTGCTAGTTCGGATCTAGATGCCCTCTGGATATGGGATCCCCTTGTATAGCCTATAACCTCACCCTTAGGAGACTTTATAGTCTTCTTCCTGAATCTGAGGGTCATGTCCTCTATAAAGCTGAGACTGTCAAGCAGCTTCTGAACGTCTGTGTTCCTCGCAAGCCTTAGGATATCTCCTGAGCTTTCAAGCATCTCAAGCACGGATCCAGTGCCTGCTTGTGTCCCCATTGAGAGGTGCTCCAACTTCGATATGTTATCAAGCTCATTACCTATCTTTCTAAGAGCATTTCTGATTGCATCCCTCAGGCTAGAACCTCTATCCCTATCGCTTTCATCGCCTCCCTCACCCTGATCACTGCTCTCACCTTCTCTACCACCCTCGCTCCCCTCACCACCTTGTTGAGAGCTGAGCTCGTTTAGCAGGTGTTCTAGAAAGCTTGCACCCACTATTATCGATCTCCCACTATGGGCTATTGTGTAGTATCTTATCTTCCTAGCCTCCTCAGTGGCTAGGATCTCTCTAGCTATCATATATCTAAGCTGTGTCCACGGATCCTTCTCACTCCTTGGAGGAGTTAGTATGGGGAATGGGAGGTAGAAGAGGTAGAACACGTCTATCCCAAAGTCTGTGTTGATCATGTCTGCCCTCTTAGATTTAGAAAGCCTTTTAACCAGCTCAACCAACTTATCCCCCCTATACCTAACCAGGGGATCATCGTACCTTATACCAGCTAATATGCCTGGCATTGTATCACTACTCTATCCTCTTCCTTATTCTCTCCATAGCACTGCTTATAAGTTCAATCACCCTCCTCCCAGCCGCCTCGACGTTCTTATCCCCGCTCTCGATTATGATGGCCGAAACCCTCTCTCTAAGTGCTTCTAGATCCCTGTAGATCTCGTTAAGCCTCTCCTCATAGAATCGAGAGAGGGTGTTCCTAGCACCTGGTGCGAAGGGTTCTGGATATCCATAGCTTGATTGGAAGGAACTTATATAGTTCATAAGCTCCTTAACATTCCTCTCTATATCCTCTAGCTCCCTTAAATACATATATGGGGTTTTAAGCTCTTCATGAAGAATCACATTTACCTTCTCAAACTCATCTATATCTCTAGGGGCCACATATTTAAGCACAAGCAGATCCTCCTCCAGAGCCCTGGCCCTCCCGTTGAGGATAGCATTTGCAGCAATCACCTTGAGCGTCTTGCCCTTCCTCCTATCAGTTATATGTATACCCTTCGACTCGAGTATGGCAAATAGCTTTATAAGCTTCGGCTTAACCCCCTCTAGATTAATGTTAAACACCCCACCCCTTATAGCTACTAGATCCTGCATGGATAGAACAGGATCCACATCAACTATGTCCTCTTTCTTCTCATTCTCCCACTCCTGATTAAGAAGATCCCTCCAGAGATCGTCAGGAACGGGCTTCACGTGATGCCTTAAAAGCATTCTATCGTATATCGCAGCCAGCTCGGGATCGTCTGGCACTTCGTTAGATGCTGCGAACAAGCTCCACAGAGGAACCCTTATAGCTGCTCCAGCCTCGTAGTAGATCCTCTCATTTATTATAGATAATATGCTATTCAGTATACTGGAGCTGGCCTTGAAGATCTCGTCGAGAAAAGCTATCTCAGCATCTAGCAAGGTCCTAGTGATCACTCTCCTGAACTTCTTCTCATCAATGAATACCTTTATATCCACCGGGCCGAAGATCTCATCAGGCTCTGTGAACTTAGTCAAGAGATATGAGAAGAACCTTGCATTAAGGAGTGCCGCGGCCCTCCTTATAAGAGCGCTCTTAGCAGTGCCGGGCTCGCCTATTAACAGAGCATGCTCCCTAGTCATGAGAGCTAGCATCACTACTCTGGCCTCTTCATCCCTACCTATGAATGGCTTCACAAGCTCTCTATGGAACTTGTTTATTTTCTCCGTCATCTCTTCTAACTTTGAGATTTTTCCTTACCCCTTAATCACTTTATCCGCATTCCGCCCTAATATCTCTTCCGACTCGTAGTATTTTGAGCTAATTAGCTACGCGGGCATCATCCTTCTCTTCTGGAGATAAGCCTCTGCACATTCCTTACCATGGAATGTTCTCAACATGTTATCTAGCTCCAACACGTATGGAGATCCTATTATGACGCCTCCGCAGAAACCGCATCTATATATGATTGATATCCCAGGCTTCTCAGGTATCCAGGACTTTTCATAAATCTGATCCACCTCAAAGATCTCTGCATCGGGAGCCTCTCTCTTAATGATATCTATAACATCCCTGACCCCATCCTCGGCAACACCTCTCACAAGGGCTACAATGGTATCTCCAGCCCTCGATATATAGATCCTCTCTACAGCTGAGTGTTTATAGAGGGCCTCAACAAGCCTCGAACTCCCTCCACGCCTAATCAGCACAAGCCTCGACGCAACACCGTCTAGCATAGATATATCCACCTTAGCAACACATCCCTTGATAATTCCCAGCCTCTCCATAGCCTCGATCCTCTTCCTAACCATTGGAGAGCTTAGACCAACTCTAGACGCTATATCCTCGAGCTTCTCCCTACAGTTATTAGATAGAATCTTTAAGATCTCTATATCCATAGCGTCTAGGCTCTTTTTAACCCTAACCAAATTATCCCCAAAAATATTAAATTATCCCCAAAAATATGCTCCACCCATCCTAAGAAACGAGGCCCCCGGCTGGAACACATCCTCAAATGGCTCCACATCCTTTGAGACACATGCATTATAGCCCCATATCCCTACCCTCTAGCGAGGGCTAGACATGCTTGAATGAGATATTCTATAGAAGCCAGCATATCGTATACCCACATGCCCGATCCATATAACCCTGCCCTCAAGCCTTCCATTGCTGATTATCTATTGCTTTTTTAACTTCCATAGCTACTGCCCTTGCTAGGGGGGGTGGGACGGCTTCACCTACTTGGTTATATTGCTCATCTCTGCCTCCTATGAATATATGGTTATCTGGGAACCCCATGAGCCTTGCTTGCTCCCTAACTGTTAATAACCTGTTTTCGTAGGGATGTATGAATCTTGAGGACCCCATAACCGTAGGGGCTATATCCATCGGGTCTATCCTTATATAGTTTGAGAGCCTTCTGCCCCCGGCCCCCTCGAAGAAATATAATGAACCTCCCTTTCTAATCCTCGCTATCCTCTTGCTCTTTCTTGGGGAGAGGGTTATGTATTCGTGATTAGGGATCCCTGACCCTGGTGGAGGTAGGTCTGAGAGGGCTTCACCTGCAGTGGGCCCCCTCGTTATAGGGGGTTTAATCTCTATGTTCGATATGAAGACTCTTGTTCTTCTACTAGGTGTCCCATGATCCTCAGCCCTTAATACGTTGAAATATATCTCTCTATATCCAGCTCTTCTAAAAAGATCTTCTAGAGCTTCTCTAATGGGGTGCTTCATGATCCCGGGCACGTTTTCCATAACAAATATAGCTGGCTCCAGCTCTGAGACTATTCTTATGAAGTGGATCACGAGCCTTCCGATCGGGTCTTTGTATAGCCTGTCCAGAGGATCCTTCATCCTCTCTGGATTCGCTCCCGTGAATGCCTCGCATGGAGGGCCTCCAATTACTATCGAGGGTCTCGAGCCAAGGATATATACAATGTCCTCCCCAGAGATCTCCTGGATGTCTTCTTGAAGGGCTATGGCTTCTGGGAAGTTAGCCTTGTAAGATCTAATAGCACTTCTCTCACTATCAATACCCATCAGTATCTCAAAGCCAGCATCTGAGAAACCCCTGGAGAAACCCCCTGCGCCTGAGAAGAGGTCAACGACTCCTGCTATATAGCCTCTTCTCATCCCTTTCCACACTTGCCTTTATAAACTCTATAATCTCCTTAAGCCTCTTAACAATAGCTGTGTTATCGATAGGCACTAGAGGGGCTCCACAATTGGGGCATTTAAAGTCGTTCGAGAGAGCATCATCAAAAGAGAATCTCTCATCACCCCCCCTACATCCTGGGCATGTGAATATATATGTTTCCTCATACCTCAGCCTCGTTACAAGCTTATTCATAACAAGCTTCTTCCTAGAGATAAGCACCTGGGGTAGATATTCGGAGTTAGCCCTCCAGAAATATATGTAATACCCAGTCTCTCTATCCCTGATTCTCCTAGAGGTCACAAAACCGTGTTCAGCGAGCTTATATAGGATCCTCCTGACCTCGTTTACATGAAGCCCACTTATAGAAGCGATCTCCTCGTCTTGGGCTTCCCCGTTAATCCTTATAAGGGCTTCAAAAACCGTTCTAGATGTCTCTCCAAAGGTATTTTTAACGATCTCCATAATCCTCTCCAACCCTATACCCCTAGGACCTCCATTTGACATGCTTTTTGACACACCATATATAGATCTCCTAAGGATTTAATATATCTACATGGTAATCGATTTATAATAAATAGGTAGAGAAGCCACTAGCTTCGATATAAGAGAGCCATGATCCTGGATAGAAGAACGAATGATTGATTAGTAAACCTCTATTAAAGCTCCCAATTTTATTTTCAATACTATAGCGGATCTTCCCTATCTCTTCATCGTAAGGCTTGGTGATCGAATATTTTGAGAGATGTGAGAGTAATATATACAATAATGATCCTAGCGGGATTGAGTGGAAACTAACGGCTCGATCTCCAAGCCCTCAAAGACGTATCCATATCTAATGACCTTCTCCCCGCCCTGAAGGACGGGGTTTCCTAATGCCTGGTCGCAGGTGTTAGCCCCCTAGCGAGGGATTAATGGCTTAACACCGCTATGCGTTACCAAGCTCTTAATCTTCTTTGTTATTTTTATCTTGCATCCTAGTCTCCTTGCTATGTTCAGAGCAGCATTAATATCTGCATCGATCTTCTTCCCAGTCTTCCTGCATATATATAGCCCTCTATATATCCTCCCATTCTTATGCCTTGCACCGCATATCGAGGTTTCCATGCTTGTGTAATCCTCAGGTACGGGTTCAACCTATATGCCGTATTCCATGAATATATCCACGATCCAAAGAACTATCTTTCTATACCACCATATATTCGTGTTATACTCATTTCCATTATCTTGTGGAAGCATGTATGGATAGCCTATGTACAGCTTCCTAACTCCTCTTCTATATAGCTCATCTGCTAGGAATCTGATAGCTGTTATGTAGAGATGCCTAAGCCTCTCATCCCTTTTATAAATGGCATCTAGATATTTCTCATGATAGTAGATCCATGTTGGTATGCCAAGCCTCCTAAGCATATTCCTAATAGATTAATAGGCTGATATCTCCCTCTTCCACCAGCAATACTCAGACTTGATCGCTCCACTCTTAACGAGTAACGCGGAACCGTCTGTAGTTACCACAGCGAATAGATTGTTAAGCCCCATATCAATAGCTATAATATCCCCTGGCTAATAGGGCTCTGGTCTTGGTATCTTCTTGGATATCCACAGCATCATCTTATTGCCTCTATATATACTAGCCTTGCCTCCCCATTCTCATAGCCATCATACCTCCTGTCCCAGCCAATGATCTTAAGCTTTATCCCTCCTATGATCTCCACATATCCTTCTTTAACCCTGTATCCCGAGCCTTGGTGTAGTAGCATAGATAGCTTCCTAACCCTAGGCCTCCTACCCCCTCCTAGGATTGTTCCTCCAGGCATTGGCATTTGCAAGGGCATCCCTATAGCAGTCAACAGCAACCCTGGATGGGAGGCCAAACCATTCTCTCAGCTCTCTGTATAGAGCGTTATAAACCCCCAAAGCTCTTCAGATCCAGCTCAGGATCCTGTTTATAGCGTAGTTGAGAGCTACATTATATCTCCCGAGGAGCTTTATAGCTTCCAGCTCGGGATTAACCCTCATTCCAGGTGAAAAGGGTTAGCACACCATTAACGCCAGAGGTCATAGAACTTCTCCAAAATAAGCTTTTAGAAGTCTAATAAACTTTTCTAATCATCGCTGCCCCAAAGGACGAGGCTTTCAGTTGTAGAGCTCCCTGTTGATACCATGATCCAGTAGTCATGGCATAGCCTGTTAATTTTTAACATGGTTCTCCTCGGGTGAAGCCTCATAGAGCCACCTGCATATTTAAATATGACTATATAGTCCCCTGCTGTCTCGAACAGCTCCCTGAGATATGTTGGTGTTACAACAACATAGTAACTCTCCCTTATCTCGGTTAACCCTTTATCTCTGGGCTTTGGAGGTAGATCCTCTATTTCTATGAATTCGAATGCTTTTATGACTCTAACCAAATTATGATTTAGGAGGTTATATAGGTATCTATGCTATTTCCCTGCTATTCCTTAATCTGTGCCCTGGTTTTTGAGGATCTATATTCGTCAACTAGTTTCTCTAGATCTTCTTCAGTTATTATGAGAGGTCTTGGGATCGTCTCATAAATAGATCTATATAGATCCGATATAGTTTTTATAGCCTCCTTATCGATTAGGATATATCTACTTGATACAGTGATAATCCTTTCCTGAGGGATTTCTACACATATCACGTGGCTGGATCTATCCCCTATATACTTTACCGGGCACTTTGGTGTAAGTGTTATAACTCTTTTTAGCCTTTCTCTGAGATACTCTAGATCTTGTCTCTTCATGTTTGAAAAATCATCTATATATATTATATATGTATCATCCATGGCGCCGAACTTCTCTATAATATCTATATCTGGGCTATCAATAGGCTGGTATATTCTAGGCACCTTCCTATAACCCTTCTCCTCGTACTTCAATATGATCTTTTTAAGCTCCTCCAAGTCTTTCTTAAGCTCTTCGAAACCCTCCTCAAGAGATCTATAGGATTCTTGGCATATCTTGAGCCTCTCCATAAGGGTTGATGCTAGCCTATCCCTCTCTATCTCTAGCTTGATTCCTCTCTTAAACTCCTCATACTCACTGGTAATTCTCTTAAGCTCCTCCTCCAGCTCTCTGATTCTATCGATCATGGTTTGTCTCTCCGATAGAAGGGCCGAGATCCTCGCCTCCAGATTCCTGATCTTACTCTCACCCTCTATAACACCCCTCACAAATCTCTGAATAACCCCTATCTCCCTGCTAAAGCTCTCTTCCATCTCAAGGATCATCTCCTCGATTGCGGACTCTATAGAAGACGCTATAGTGGATCCCCTTATGATCTCGGCCTTCACCTTATGGGAAGGGATCTTTATCTCCAGCGCCTCCAAGATCCTCTCAGCCTGTTCAAACTTCTTGGAATACTCCTTATAGGCGAGGAGACACGCTGCGAGGGCATCCCTCTCGTGTATAGAGCCAACGCGATAGCCTGAAGAGGCTACAAGGGTGCTCTTCTCAGCATCGCTCACAACATATTCAGGCTCGTAGACCCTTGCGTTAAATGCAGCCGCAACCTTTCTAACAGCCTCTGGTAGTGGCTTTTTATCGCTTGCCACCAGCACAGGGGTGCCGTACTTTATTATAGCCGATATCGCTTGATATACATCTCCCCCTCTTATTGTTTCAGTGGTTACTACCCTTCCATCTAGATCTATTACTGCTATTCCATACACAGCCCCAGGATCTATACCCACTATAATGGGCCTCATTCTCTTTTCAACATCCTCCGAGATCAAGATCCTCGTCCTGGCCACAGGCTTCACCCTCACAACGACGTATCTACCCCTCCTGCTCTTCACGATCCCCGCTAGTCTCTCCCTAGGGGCTTCCACTATAAATACTGCCCTGTCAAGGCCTCCTTCAGCCTTTCTATAGGATAGCTGGTAAGGTATCCCCTCCCTATCCAGGGACTCCTTGATCTTTCTCACATATCTGAGCACAGCTGTCCTGAGACTCCTGAGATATCTATCCTCCGAGCTACCCCCAGCCTTCCCCGATCTCCCCTTTGAAATAACTATCTTTGTCCTCTCCTCCCAGACTCTTATAGCCTGCCCAACACCTTTTTGCCCGAGCATTGCTAGTATCCTTGCCGTTGTCTGTGGATCAGGCTTTCTCCTACTCTCTAGGAGCCCGTGCTCAGCAGCGACCTCCCTAATATCTCTATAGCCCGTGGATACGCTGAATGTTGCTAGGAGTATCTGGCTCCTGTAGGGGAATAGCGATAGGATCTTAACGAGCTCCTTCTTAGACCTAGCTAGCTCGTAGATATTGTCAAGGACTATGTAGCCAGGCTTATACTCTAGCGCGAGTCTTATGACCTTAGCTAGAGGGATATCTGTAGCCTCATACACCACTTCTCCATTCTTGACTATAGATATTGCGTATGTGGCTCTGAGCCTGGAGGCTGGGCTACCCCTATATAGATCTACGCCCATCGAAACAAGATCTTTTCCCTGGCTAGACATCTCCCGACCCCACGACAATCTCTACCAGATCCCTGGCTCCCACTTCTAACCCAAATCTCTTTCTAAAGAAATCAGCTATATGGCTGAGATCCTTCTCAAGGATCTCCATAGCATTCTCCTCATTAGATCTAACCCATTGAGGCCAGTCAATAACATACGGCTCCTCATCATCGCTAGATACTAGTACATTGTAAGGGCTCAGATCTCCATGAACTATCCCAGCCCCATGATACGCCTTCCTAGCTATCTCTATAATCCCGTCCAGAACCTTCTGGGGATCTCTGAGATCCCTAGCCCTATATAGATCTGCACCATCTATGTAGCTGGTAACAACAGCGTTATACTCACGACCAACAGGTCTCGGGACTCTTGCCCTTAGCTTCCACATGATCTCAAGAGCCCTATACTCCCTCTCAGCGGAGACAATGCTCCTAGCACCCCACCAGAGCCTATCGAACCCGGGGCCGTAGTTCCTAACCCTGACTATGTGCCTGAAACTAGTTATCCCGATTCTGTGGAACTTAACCACTAGGAGCTCCTCCCCTTTTGTCGCTAGATATACGAGGCTCTCCTTCCCGAGACCTATCCTCTCTCTTAATCCACTTATAAGACCCCTTCTTAGGAGACCGTGGAGAGACGCTACATTGATCCCTGTGAGTGTTAGCCTATATATACTCTGATATCTCTTATGGGGTGTAATCAGCTTATTATCAACCAGGTTTCTAAGGCTCCTAAATAGTCTCGAATCCGGGATCCCTGTCCTAGCCCTTATAATCTCCGCCGAAACATACTCATATAGCTTCGCCACGGAAGCCATGCTCCTCAGAACAAGTATATCCTCCCTATCAAGCCTGCTATATATCTTCCAGAGCAGGGCTCTCCCACCAGCTATGTAAACCCCTTCTCCCCATATTCCGTGGATATGTATAGGATCTGGCTACCCCTTATCAAGATCTTCCCAAACTTGGTTGAGGGCTCGCTACTACCCTCCTTAACCTGCACAGCATCGCTGAGAACAACGTTCATGGTGCCATCCGTCAGATCTAGCTTTCCAATGAACTCAGATCCGTCCTTCAGCTTAACCATCACAGTCTTAGAGGTAGCAGACCTCAGCACCTTGATAGGGCTCTCAGGCCTCTGCTGCGCTGGCAAGACATACACCAATTAGATATAGTACCGAACATTAATAAAGCTTAGCATTCTGGCGAAACCCTCTAGAAAAGCCTGCTCTAAATACTAGTTGTGGAAGCTATGACACCCGAGACCTCAGCGTAGAAACCCCGCCCTTTAGGGCGGGAGGGAGTCATATCATGAATAGGGGAGCTATGCTTGGCCTCCGCATAGATAAATATCTCTGCCCCTTCCCTTCTGAGGTAGGAAGGCGCTATAAAACTATTCTAGGGAAGGCCTGGCTTCGAACTTGTCTGAAAGCTCGCTTCAGATCTTCCTGAGGATTTAGGAGGAATAATATGTCACGATCTATGTTTATGAACTGTAACCCTTGAAGGTTACTAGCGGATTACAATATACTTATAAAGGTCTTGGATTATTGGGCCGGGGTTACCTCGATGTTTAGAATATCAGATCTAAGGTCTAGACCTCTAATAGTTTTTTGGGAGCTTACGAGAGCATGTCCGCTTGCATGTGTTCACTGTAGAGCCAATGCTGTTCTCGAGCCCCTGCCGGGCGAGCTAAGTACCCAGGATGCTGTGAGACTTGTAGAGGATATAACGGGCTTTGGGAAGCCATATCCCTTACTAATACTGACGGGTGGTGATCCGCTTATGAGGAGAGATCTCCTCGAGATCGCTAGAAGGGCTTCCGATCTGGGTATTCCGATAGCCCTGGCCCCCACGGTCTCTAAGAGAGTCTTTAGCGGTGTGGTGGAGAAGCTTATGAATTACGGATTGATCTCCGCCTCCATAAGTATTGATAGCCCTATAGCCGGTGAACACGATAGAATCAGGGGTTCTCACGGTGTTTTTGAAATGAGTATTAAGGCTATCTCCTATCTAAAAGATCTAGGACTTAGGGTCCAGGTAAATACCGTGGCTATGAGGAGCAACATAGCTAGGTTTCCAAAAATGGTTGGGCTTTTAAGGGATCTCGGTGTCTCAGCATGGGAGATATTCTATTTAATCACTACAGGAAGAGGTTCCTGGATCTCCTATGAGGAGCTCCTCCCTGATGAGGCTGAGGACCTAGCTAACTTTCTATACGATGCATCGGGCTACGGTTTCAAGGTGAGAACTGTGGAGGCCCCTTTCTTTAGGAGAGTTGCTATTGCTAGAAGGATCTGGGATAAAACTCCCGAGGTCGGGGCTAGGCTCACAAAACTTGATAAGCTTTATGATACGCTCTCGAAAGAGCTTCGTATATGCTGTGGAGAGCGGGATGAGGCTAAGCTAGAGATCTTCCCCACGAGGGATGGTTATGGCATAATATTTGTAGCATATAACGGTGATGTCTATCCAGGAGGCTTTGCCCCATATTATCTGGGCAATGTAAGAGAGGAATCTATCGTTAAGATCTACAGAGAGAACAAGATCCTAGAGGATATAAGGGGCGCCAAGTTCGAGGGTAAGTGTGGAGTCTGTGAATTTAGATTCATATGCGGCGGAAGCAGGGCTAGAGCCCTTGCAAGAGAGGGGAATATACTAGGATCCGATCCTGCGTGCCTATATATACCTAGGGCCTGGAGGGAGGCCCAATGATCCCCGTCTCGATCCTGGTAAGCGGGATCGGCACTACCTCAAGCCTTATAAGAGGCGGGCATGGTAAGAGGCTGGGCGAGATTCCGAGACCTGTGATTGCATGGAATATTACAGCTAGGTGTAATTTAAGATGCATTCATTGCTATATAGATGCTGGGCCTCAGGGATATAAAGGTGTTTCAAGGGAGGACGCTCTTAAGATCCTTGATCAGATTATAGAGCTGGGATCCCCAATGATAATATTCTCTGGTGGTGAACCTCTCGCCAGAAAGGATCTGCTTCTCGAGCTAGCTAGCAGAGCTGTGGATCGAGGTATAAAGACTGTTCTAAGCACAAACGGTACTATGATAGATAGGGATATAGCAAAGAGGATAGCTGAGGCAGGGTTATCCTATGTAGGGATCTCGCTTGATAGCACGAAGGCTGAGTGGCACGATATGTTTAGAGGGGTTAGAGGTTCGTTTGAAAAGGCCCTCAGGGGGGCCAGGCTAGTGGCTGAAGAGGGTGTGCATGTGGGCTTTAGATATACTCTCACAAGATATAATATAGATGAGGCCCTAAACCTGGTTGATCTCGCACTGGAAGTTGGAGCTAAAAGGATTACCTATTACCATCTTTCATATGTTGGAAGAGCATTGAAACTCCCACTAGAATGGCTACCCAGCCCAACACAGTACTTCGGCTTCATGGACACCCTTATAGATGTTGTTAGAAGACTCGCGGGAAAAGTGGAGTTTGAAACCACTATGGCTCCTTTCGACGGGATCTACATAGCCCTAAAAACCTCCTCAAACCCCGAGGATCTCTTCAAAAAACTCGAAATAGTTAGAGGCTCAGGAGGGTGCGGAAGAAAGATACTCTCGATCTATCCAGATGGAAGTGTGCATCCATGCCAATTCGTGGATTTTATAGAACTGGGGAACGCTCTCAGAGAGAAACTAAGCACCATAGTTTCAAGATCCCTCAATAGCTCCTTAAAGCCCTTCATAGAGCCTTGGAACTATGTGAAAAAAGGAAGATGTTCCTTATGCCCTTTCCTAAGATGGTGCGGTGGAGGTGATCGTGTGAGAGCATACTACCTAGGAGGATCTCTTGATGAGAGCGATCCATATTGCCCTCTACATCTAACAGATCATCAATCGATCAAGGTATCATACAAAATACCCGATCACAATCATCAAGCTTAAACAATTTTTCAATTCTATAGTAAAACATTTGGGGTTTTATCTCTTTTTTGACAGACCCTATATCGTTTTAGTTTTTGGGATATTTAAGCTTTGATCTATTGTTGATCCTTGTAATTATGAGCGACATGCTTATATATCTCAAATACACCTCAAAGTGATGCGCTATAGAATTGAAAGCTATTTAGTAACCCATAGTGGTATCAAGCCATTAATCCCTCACCAGGGGGCTAGCACCCGAGACCCCAGCATAGAAACCCCACCCTAAAGGGCAGGGAGAAGGTCATAAATCGGACAGACCCCCTATTCATGGCGGAATCTCATCCTGTTCCTAGGGTTTTGAGAACTGTTCTTAGCATGACCCTGTATCTAAGATCTACTGGCTCTCTATGATCCCCCAATTCTACTTTCGATTCTATAAGATCTTTTTGCTGGGTCTTGGACGTTACCCCTCCACGCAGGGTTATGGGTTTTCATGATCATCGAGCTGGGCTGAATCCTTAACAATCCATGATGAGAAGCCGTAGGCCAGGACTCTCCAGCTAACTTAATAATTAAGGATATATCCTGCTGCTTGAATTCGAAATCCCTAATACTGGGTTCCTCCCCATTCAAAAAGGTGATGGACTTTTGAATTATAAATGCTTCTCATCTAGGGTTTGTGTTTTATAAGGTTTTCCCAATTAGGGGTTTAGAAAGGATTTCATTAGAGATATCTCAGGAACTTTTAATACTCTCTATGGTAGTGGCGAGTATCTACTTAGATATGCTAAGAGGTTAGGAGATCCCACATTCGAGATGGCTAGATCAACATTGAGAGTAGCCAACAAACTTAACAAAGTTTTCCTCTGTAAAGGCTTAGCTTAACAACTGAAAGCCTCGCCCTTTAGAGTAGGGACTGTGTTTATAAGCTTTATAAGCAGTATGTTTTGGAGCCGTTGGGCTCCTGGGACAGCTCTGGCCCCCTCACTGCTCCCCAGATGATAGATGTAAACCCGAATAGATGGGGGTAACCTATGAGCCGGAGATAAAGAGGGTAAGAAAAATCTGCCTTTTCAAGGCGGGGAGGAGGTCAGTTTGGCTTGGAGTGCCCTTTATTTTATAAAGCTGTTCAATGAATTTTCTGCCTAGCTAACACGCAGCATGAGCAGCTAATATCAACGTTCTCTATACTGATGCTAGTGAGGGGGACCCTAAGCAACAGAAGATCTGCGAGACTGCCTGATCCTCTGAAAATTCTGACACCCAGCTCGGTTGCTGCTCTGTATCCCTCAAACCCTATTCTGGATACTATAATTGCCTCAACGCCATATCTATTAGTTCTCAATACAACCTCACCGATTCTTGAGACACCGCTACCTCTAGATCCTAGTTCTCTTCTTTCAACCACAATCCCCTTAGCAAGATCTACAACAGCATATTCACTGGCATCTGCTGGCGACGAGATTTCATTGTCTCTGAGCAGAACCACCGCTAACATACGAGAAGCCCAAGATATCCTATAGCTTCAGAGATAATATATCATCTATCCTAATAATAAATAGCGTGGAAACCCGCCATCACGTGATTAAGATAAAGCGAACGAAAGATCTTGAGGCGGTAAAGGTCGTTGGAGCAACACAGACGCGCGATAAAGCGTTTCACAACCAAAAACCACTCTTTTAGAGAAGATATAGAAAAGATAAGAATTTATCTTAAAACATATTTTTATCATCTTCGAGCCTCACTCTACCCGGAGCGGAGTTATCGTGCTAACTGGATGCAAAGTAGAACCATTCAGAAGCATAGGATGTAGCCCAAAAACTCTAAAGAACAAGATTTTCAATATCTGACCCATCCCTACCCTAGAAGGGCGAGGCTTGCCATTTTTAATGTCAAAGGCTCCCCAATTAACCTATCCTTATCCAATGGCACGGCTGCGTCTTTTACTAGATCGAAGGCCCTTCTAGTATGCATGACAATATTAAGCCGCAGATCATATCACAGATAAACTCTAGGATGAGAAACATTCTAGCTAATAGTATATCCTGAATATTCTAGCCCTAGTTCAAACAGCTTTAAAACCCTACCCTAAAAGGTGGAAAGGGATCATAGACTGGGATACGGCTGTGTACTTAGTAGCAACGTACATATACATCGAGCGGTAATAGGGGAGATCGAGGGGCTGAAAGAGCTTGGGGAAAAGCAGAGATAGAGGAGGCCTCAGGCGAGATAGATAGTAAGCTTCAAGGATTAATATATGCACGCCATTTAGAGATACCTATGTCGCGCTATGAGGCGCTTGTTCGTACTATATAGCGGAATATACGTTTACAAGTATCACCTGCATGATCTTTGCAGGAGATTCAGCGTAGTGTTTTTGTGTCGTGTGTTCCATGGGGTTGTAGGGTCTAACAATATTGGGTTTAAAGGTTTTAATGTGAATGTAATAGTATATCTCGGTATGGTGGGTGTTGTGTGGTGTCTCGTGTTGTAACTATTCGTCTTCGTGTACCGGGATGGGTTAGCGATGAGGATGTTGAGAGGATCGTGCGAGAAATTGAGGAGAGACTTGAGAGTAGTGTTCCTGTAGATGCTCTTAGGAGGATGCTTGGTGTAAAGGAGGAGGACTTAATTGATAAGCTGGAACCGATTGATTGGAAGGAGCTTGAGGAAAAGGAAAAGGAGAGGCTGAGGAGGTTATACAAGCCTTGACCATATATGATACAAGTGTAGTAATAGACAAGGCTAAGAAGGGGGAATCTATTGATGGTGATATAACAGCCATAACGCTAGTTGAATATCCGAAAATAATCTACTATAGGAAATTTGAAGGTAACATAAAGTTTCCAATAGGAGAAGACTATATCTTGGCCCATAAGCTACAGCTAAAACTAATAGAGAAAGCTAAACCTCAACAAGCAACAGATCTTATCATAGCAGCAATAGCAATAAGACTCGGAGAAGACCTAGCTACAATGGATAAAGACTTCGAGGACATAGCAAGGGCTGCTAAGGAGCTAGGCTATAACTTTAAGCTCAAGCCAGTAGCCTGAACCAAGATCCCAGACACCTTAAGTTGGTCAAAACTCGTAAACACTAAACCAAGAGATCCTCCTCTATAAGCACGATACTAAGCCTTTCCCTACCCACGAAAATACCGTGAAAGGAGTTTAGCCCCTGATGCAAGATCGTTAGTCTCACTCACATCTTATATTGGCTCTCTGATCCCCCAGCCTTGAAGAACGAGGCTTGTACTCTATTCAATTTCAAGCGAGCATATGCTGGAAACTCTTTGTGAATAGGGCGGAATAGCTTGAAGAAGAGGGATTATAGGTAGAAGACAGCAAGCCTTATAGTCAGGGACGCCATGAGGATGAGAGGAGTAATAGTTATTGAGAGGATCTCGGGGGACGATATAAGGGTTATGATCGCTAGGTATAGGAATAAGCAATTGAGGCACAGGATATATCAGAGTGCTTTGAAGGGAGAACTCAATACAATAATAGATAAGGCAAGGGAGTACAGTGTGCCAGGCTCATGGTGGATCCCAAGAACATCTAAGATCTGCCCAATACATAAGGCTGTAATAGAATATAGGGAGGATAGAATAAGTGTCTGTAGCAAAGGTGGTGAGAGACGACATAGGGAGGTAGTTGCCTTGATAAATATCTATCTTAAGGCCCTCGAAGCCCTGTATGAGGGCTCTGCCCAGAAGGGCTCGGAATTCCAATCCCAGCCCTAGAGTAAGAGTACAATGCTGCTGGGCTCTACAGCCACCGGCGAGCCCATAGAGATCTAAGGATCTCTGTGGAGGTGAAGATCCCTCGATGGCCACAGGGGTGTTATAACATCCCTGTGGATCAAGAAGCACAGCAGTCCCAAACAAATGAATATCGGTGATAATCAATGCCCATCGAGGGACAAGTGGGATCCCATAGCATACTCCCCAGCCTGATAATCTATAGGGCAGAATCAATATTCCCAAATGGAGAGGATAAAGCTCGGATGATCTATTATATAATTGGAAGATAAAGTTGAAAGGGTAGAAAGTCATATTACTAGGCTATTAGCTGACTCCTCCCTATCTTGAGGACGAGTCTTTCAGTTGTAAGTATCTATGGGCTTCGTAAGGGGCTCATCGCGCTGGAGGAGGGGAAAGTAGGAATAGAGAGGGATTAGAGGAACTTATGGAGATATTAGCTTCTTTATAAAGGGTTTGAAGATCATATTTAATATAATATTATGTGTTAGAGTATAGTGTATGCATAAATTGTTTGGTCTTTGAAATGGGTGCGAAATGATTGCAATATCGATTGAGGCTTATAAGGGGAAGCAGAGGTTTATGGATCTTGCTGTTGTGTGGAAGGATATAATCGATGATGGGCTGGCTAGGATGCAGACCACTTCCCGCCCTGAATGGTAAGGCTTCTAGATGTGATGTGTATGGGTAGTCTGTGTTTTAGTTTTTCTTTCTATAACTCTATTAGGTGGAGGTGCGCTTCATCA
>JAVVGE010000040.1:0-18239 GCA_032249255.1 Desulfurococcales archaeon
CTATTAGATTCCTAGCGGATGAGCTCTATGATAGAGGAGTTAGAAAGCTATACATTGGATATCCGATCATGCTTAGCCAAGAAAATGGCAATGAGTATAACACGAATATATGGTGGTATAGAAAGATAGTGTTCTGGATTGTGGATGTATTCAGGGAGTACGGTATTAATGTGGAAATAGTCCCTGAGGATTACACTAGCAAGGAGTGCTCGATATGTGGAATCAAACATAAGAATGGGAGGATATATAGAGGGCTGTATATATGCAGGAAGACTGGGAAGAAGATCAACGCAGATGTAAATGCAGCACTAAACATAGCAAGGAGACTAGGCTATAGAATAGAGATTTCGAGGAAGATAGAGAGCTACTCGATAACACATAACGGTGTAAAGCCATTAATCCCTCTCCAGGGGGCTAACACCCGAGACCCCAGCATAGAAACCCCGCCCCTTTAGGGCGGGGAGGGTGTCATAGCCGGCTGGGGGAGTGTTCTTGAAAGGTTCCCAGATCTCTTGAAAGAGAAAGAGGTTATAAAGATTAGCTATTCAACAGAAAAGGAAGATCTAGAGCGTCTAGCCCATCTAGCCACGGATAAGTGCGTAGCTATCCTGATCCATGGAGACCCCTCAGTGTCGGATTGGCAATTTATGGAGAAGCTGAGGACACTATGCAGGTCTAGAAGCATTAGATGTGAGGTAATACCTGGGGTCTCCTCACTGAACGTAGCCCTCTTGAAGGAGAGGCTGGACATGGTTGAGACTATATTCATAACCCTACATACAGAGGGTGCGGAGAAGTATTATGAGGAGATCCTCAGGATGGTATCCACTAGGAGAAAAATAGTATTATTTCCAGAGCCATATAGAGATGGTCCACAGAGAGTGGCTCGATACCTTATAGATAAGGGTTTCAAAGGGATAGCTAGAATATATGAAAGCTTAACATATCAAAACGAGCGCTTTTACGAATATAAGCTAGAAGATCTTGCAAAAGAGAAAAGAGCTTTCACAGATTTATGCATAATGATCCTAGAAATAAGATATGATCCATAAAGAAGATTCAAAGAGTCATCTCTACAATAGAAACAGCTCTCGGCCAACAATTAAGCTTCACCCCGACTTTAGCAGATGGGCTGTTCAGGATTATTAGTTAATTTAAAAGTACCTTTGGTTACTTCCGAATATGCTTAATATGTGTATTGGGAAGAAATTTTCGGCTTGAGCTTATAAGTATCTAACCCTTGACCATGTTTGTTAGTGAGACAATAATCTTTGCTGGATCTCAGTGTGCTGAGCCCTCAGGAAGCAATGGCCGCAGGAACCCTGAGACCCAGATTGGAGCTCCTTGGCATTGTCTCGAAGCGAGCCCATGAGCCTAAGCAAAGCAGATGAACCCGAGGCTAAGTCTAATCTCGTTAGCAGAAATACTGTTAGTGTGGAAACGTCAGAGTAATATATATGTTAATCTCTGAGTGTATTATAAATTATGGGTTAGAGGAGAAAGGGTTGGGAAGGGAGGCTGTTAGTTCTGAGGATCTTGTTAAGAGGTATGTCACTAAGAAAAGGAGAGGCCTCTTTGGTAGTGAGAAGCTGGTTATATACGCTCTTAAGGGTTTAAGCTTTTCTTTTGATAAGGGATCTGTCTTCGGTCTTCTCGGTCCGAATGGTGCTGGAAAGACTACAACAGTTAAGATCGTAGCTACTGTTCTTCTACCTGATGGTGGTGATGCTTATGTTGAGGGCTACTCCGTTACTGGGGAGCCTGATAGGGTTAAAGAGGTTCTGGGGGTTGTTTTCTCGGTTGATAAGGGTTTCTATGCTAGGCTTACTGGTTTTGAGAATCTTGTATACTATGGCATGCTCTATGGTCTTAGTAGGTCTGATGCTAGGAAGAGGGCTGAGGAGCTATTGGATCTTGTAGATCTGGGAGAATCGAGGTATAGGCTTTACCAGGAGTATAGCCTGGGTATGAGGGCGAGGCTTGCTCTTGCGAAAGCCCTGATCCATGATCCTGGGGTGGTGATTCTAGACGAGCCCACGATAGGGCTTGACCCGGTATCCTCCAGAAGGATCAGAGAGGTTCTTAGGAGGATTTCAAGGGAAGGTAAGGGCGTGATGATTACGACTCATAATATGTGGGAAGCTGAGATTCTATGCGATAAAGTTGCAATAATAATGGAGGGCAAAATAATGGCCTCAGGATCGCCTGAGGATCTTAGGAAGAGGTTTGGGGGTCAGAGATATATAGAGGTGGAGGTGCTAAATAGAGCAGAGGATCTTAGGGTTGAGGGGTTCGAGACCGTCAAAACAGAGGGGGATATAGCTATTCTTAGGATCAAAGCCATAGACGATATTGCATCCTCAATCGAGAAAATCCTCCATGAGGTAAGATCTCAGGGACTGAGAGTATTATCTATAAGAGTTAGAGAACCGAGCCTCGAGGATGTCTTTGTAAGGGTGGTAGGGGATACCACAAAGATCTAGATTAAGCCCTCTACTAGCTATTCTAGAGGCTGAGGTTAAGGAGTTCATATTAAGGGATCTATGGTCCATATTAGCTATAATCTTCTTAACATATGTCTTCATGGGCTTTCTCTTCCTAGTAGGATCAGCTTTCGGAGAGTCCTCATCTAGAACAGCAGGCACTCCTAAGTATGAGAATAATCTTTCCTATCAGGTTATAGGGGCTTCGATAGTAGTGATCTCGATGCTTGTTTTATCAGCAATGGGTCAGTATACTTATTCCTCCTTACTCAGTGGGAGGCTTGAGGCGCTACTATCAGCCCCTATAAGAGTTTCAACTGTGTTGGTTATAACAACGATCCCAATGATGATCTTTGGAATAATTCTGTTCGTATCAACAGCGGCCCCAGCTATATACCTAGCTCTATATCGACATGGTGTAGCTGCAATTGTAGCCAGCATCGCGATCATGTCTCTAGGCATGATCCCTCTGTTTGCTCTGGGGCTCCTCCTCTCCCTTGCCGTGGCTAAGATCGGCTCCCCAATAATACTGAATCTGGTTCAAGCGGTAATATTCTCTTTTTCAGGTGCTCTCTACCCATTAACGATTCTTCCAGAGATACTCAGGATAATACCCCTATCACTCCCAACTTACTACATAGCTGAATCCTTAAGGAGCCTCGCGTCAAGCGACATAGGCTTTCTACCTCTGGGGGTTCCCCAGCTTCTCATGATAACTATAGCCTATGGATCCATAGGATCTATTCTCTATAGAAGGTTCTCTAGGGCGCTTAGAGGGGGTCTCTATGCCTAATATAGTAGCTTTCAGAAGATTCGCAGCAGATCTTTTAAATAATGTTCTCATAAACTTCAGGGGTTTAGACCCGTGGATCGAGATGATCACAAGCCCGATATGGGCTCTGGGGCTTGTGCTGGCCATAGCTTCCCAGAGCCCCTTAGTGCTTAGAGATCCAACCGTCCTTAAAGATCTATGCTGGAGCATAGTGGTATTTATAATGATCTCAGACAAGCTTTGGATCGTAGGTCACCTGCTAGATAGAGAGAAGAGAAACGGTGTTCTAGAGAATATACTAGCTAGTAGACTATCTCTGATTGTTCATGCATCGACCATGATAATTGTTGCCATGCTATGGTCGCTGGTCTCGCTGGGGATCATATTGTTAACGATCTTCCCGATCCTCGGTGTAAATCCATACCCAAAAGATCCTCTACTAGCGATCCTCGGATATATATTGTCTGATATTATGGCTGCTGGGATAGCGATTCTCTACTCTCCCCTGGTGTTGATCCTAAAAAGACCCTGGATTATAACCTCTTTCTTTCAATTCACCCTTCCACTAGTATCAGGAATCATACCTAGAGATATTGCACCGCCTCAGATAGCAAGCATAGCCTCTATAAACCCTCTCTCCTATCCCGTGGAGATTCTAAGGAGAGGCGCCACAGGAAGTATATATATAGATACCGCACTTAGCCAAGCGATCATATTATCCATGGTTGGGATAGCCTTTCTATACCTGCTAGCAGGGATCTTGATGAGAGTCGTTAGGATATCGATAATGAAAAGGGGGATCTAGATCTTCTCGGTCTACGCTTGGCAGAAGGAGAGTCACATATATTTGGATAGTATCCCTGAATATTCATCAGCATAATAGCTTCAGAGAGGCATCTCTCCGCTTCACATACACACCTAAATAGATGTGTGTAGCTTCTCTTATCACTAGATCCGAATCCCTTTATATAGCCGGTCCAGCATTGGGAGAAGGTGAGAATATCTGCTAACTCCTTCTCAAGATCTTTGCTGGTCTCTATATATAGCGTGAAAACGATTTCACAGCTCTCCAGGGAGGTTATGTAGTCTATGTGCCACCATCTCTCCTTATCCCTCCTAATATGTCTCGAAACCCTGGCCCTGAGACCTCCGTACCCCCTGGCAGAGCCTATATATCCGTATAATCCAGGATCTATACATTTGATCCCTAGACCCCCTATCTCTATACAAACTCTCGCCCTGTTTAACAATAGCATTAGATACGTTCCACCAGATCTTGGTAGACATTCCGTAACACGGCTATCTCTCACAATATCCACTTCATCATACTCATACTATGGACTATTACTTGGATTAAATAAGTATATGGTCTTATCAGGTATGCCCGCTTCTCTGAAAGCCCTGGCCCTGTTAATGCAGCTCTCACACCTCCCGCAGTGATATTCACCACTTAGGTAGCAACTCCATGTTTCGTATATAAGATCTCCTATTTCTCCATAGCATCTCCGTAGATTCTCATGCTTCTTAAGACCTTCTCTGCTTGGGCTCCATATCTCGATCCCTCTCTCGCTTCTGAAGTGGCATATTCCGAAGGCTGTCTGGAGGATCTCTATACACTCCGGGGAGCAGTCTGGGTATAGCGGTTCCCACGTATCCTCCCTAGGCCTTATATCGTTGTACTGTGCACCGTATATAACATAGATCTCATCCTTTGATATGGATTTAACTGTATAGGCATATGCAACAGCTATCGAGAGCATGACGACATTCCTTATAGGCACCACAACGCTAGGTGCATAGCTCTCCTCAACTCTGACAGCCTCATCCGTTAGCTGGCTACCTATCCAGAGATCCCTCATAAAGGATAGATCTACGATCCTGTGCTCAACAACACTCCCCCAACCCCTCTCCTCCGCTATATGGGATAGCTTTCTAACCAGGCTTCTAGCGACTTCAAGCTCTTTAGAGCCCTTCTGACCATAGTTGAAGGAGAGAACATGGGCGTCGCAACCCATCGATAGCCATTTCACTAGGTAACAAAAGCTGTCAGGGCCACCACTCACTATAGCTACTACTCTACATGGCCTAGCGATGCGGGGGGTCTGCAACTCCCATTCCTCTCTAACTATGATACATAACTAATCTATATAGGCTAATATGCTTTTAAGACTTAGGCCAGATCTCGAAGACCTAGCTACATTAACCTAGCAATAATAACCTGAAAATATCTCTATTAGCGCTAGCCCTACCTTTCTGAGATGAGAGCTACTTCATAGCTATGAATAGGCTGCTTCTAGTAGCCTTGAGACCTGGTTCTCCATGCTCAACCTTCTTGGTTGTTATTGAGTATTCTCCTAGATAGTGCCCGATCATCTCTGGGGTTACTGTGAATGTGACATATTCCTTCCCATTGTATACCGCGAATGTGAGTCCCACCATATATGGGAGTATAATTAGATCTCTAACGTGCGTCTTGATCACCACCTTCTTACCTGATTCTGCTAGCTTTCTAGCCCTCATGATCTTCTCCACAAGCTTTTTCTGCTGCTCAGTAAAACCTCTTCTAAGGCTCCTTCTAGCCCTTGCTGGGATTAGGTTTATAAGCTCGTCCATAGGCATTTCTAGGAGCTCTTCTATGGTTTTACCCCTATACTTGATCTTTCTCCACTCGACAGGGATCTCAATTGCCATAGTCACCAACCCCTTCTACTATAGATAGAAGCGTTGAGGCTTATAAGAACCCGCCAATTGCTAGATCCATCGTTGCTATATAGCCCCCATGTAATATATAGCCTGGTGATAATAACCATAGCAAGTGCCAGGAATATCTTGTGCGAGATGTGCGGTAGGGAGATTCCTATCAGAGCATCTATAGAGGTCAGGATAGAAGGCGCCGTTATGAGGCTATGCCCAAGCTGCTACGCGAGATACTCGATGGGCAGATCATCTAGAGCTATGCAGGAGGATAAGCAGAGAACAGCTGTTACCAGCCCCCAGCCCCAGGCAAGGGCTGTGAAGCAACCCGCTAGGGTGAAGGAGAGGATCGAGAGATATGAGGTTGTCAAGGACTATAGCGAGAGGATAAGAAGCGCTAGAGAAGCTATGGGGCTAACAACCAGAGACCTGGCCAACATGATAAGGGAGAGCGAGAACATAGTTAAGAGAATAGAGAGTGGAAAGCTAGTCCCACCAATAGATCTGGCGAGAAGAATAGAGAGCGTATTGAAAATACAGCTAGTAGTACCATCGGTGGATCAGGAGCTGGAAGAGAAAAAATCCTCGAAACCCGCATCGACAGATCTAACGCTAGGAGATATAATACAGATCAAGAAGAAGGAACAAGGATAAAAACCCCACCGCAATATTTATGAAGGAGCCGGGGTGCCCGAGCGGCCTAAGGGGCCGGCCTGGAGAAACCCCCACCCGAAAGCCGGTGGGGAAAACCCCGCGCGGGTTCAAATCCCGCCCCCGGCGCCACATTTAGTATAATATTTTAAACGACTTTTTCTGCTCTTAAGAGAGATTAGCCCCTTCATAGTAAATCGATCATGGGCAATCTCTGTTAGTACTACGAATATTATTTGGACAAACTAGATATGGATAATCATATAAGTTTAATTCTATTTATTCTCCTTACTCTATTTATAAGAGAACAATCTTTACAAGATCTATCTTTGATTTATGTCTTTACTTTTAACTGATGGAACAATTATAGAAACTTTATATCTACTTTTATATGTCTTCCACTTACTTGTAAATAAAATATAAAGCCATAATCTTAGTAAGCTATGTAACCCAGACATTCCTAAACATTGTGTTGTTATTTATGATTAGCCAATTAAGTACTAGCGCTTAAGTCTTAATAAGAGGCAATAAATCTTGAGTTTGTCTGATTTAGTGACAAGCCTCGATTATTTTGACTTCTATTCCTTAATATTAGCCCTTATTAATATATTACTATATTGAGGTTAAGGTTCAGATATTGTAAAATAGAAAGAACTAATCAAAGGTTATGGTAAGAGAGCTCCTTGAATTCTTTATTAAGGAATCAGTGTCGTCAATAATCAGGATTATGTTCTCAGGACTTAGCAAGCGTAGTAAACATATTACTCATGGTATTACTGGTCTTAAAATGCTTAAAAGAGGAGAGATCATTATAAAGGGAAGAGTATATTTTCCTGTGAGAGAAAGATATTAGTGCCCTTAGATAAAGGAAATAATAAAAAAGAAAATAATATGCTTTTCTGAAGAATTACTCTCCTTGATCCCATTAATTCTTAAGAGGACAGCTGCAGAGGATGATATTAGCAAGAGCTACGCTCTCCTAATGTAGGTGTTTCTCTTCTCCTTAATGAATCTTAGATGCTAGCTGGCAAGATTGAAATGAAAGCATGCAGCCTTTGGTAAAGATGCTTCTAATAAAAGGTATAATAATATAAGTATAAAGTTGCTCTTGAAATTAACCTTTAACATATACTCGTTTTAGCAGATACGATACTTAACTTAAATAATTCCGACTTATAATAAGCTTTGGGATGTAGATATGTATAAAATAGACCCAGCAAGCTTGCTTAATATGAAGAACGAGATCATAGCTACTGCTAAGTTAGCCTATGAAAAAGGTCTTATCTCAGCAGCAGGGGGCAATTTAAGTGTAAGGATCCCTGGAACAGAATATATGCTTATAAAGGCTACTGGCAGACCTTTCAGATCCTTAAGACCTGAAGATATAGTAGTTATAGACTTTAATGGGAAATTAATAGAGGGAAGCAAAGAGCCGTCTAAGGAGTGGAGATTTCACGTAGGAATATATAGAACAAGACCTGAGTTAAATGCCGTAATACATACACACTCGCCTTATGCAACAACTTATGCAGTTTTAGGCGTCGAGATACCGCTCATTACTGAAGCTAGAAACACATTAGTTAGGGTGCCAATAGTAGAAGAAGCTCCTCCAGGGAGTGAAAGGCTAGCACTTGCTGTAACTAACGCGTTTGCAGACAATAAGGTCAGAGCTGTAATTCTAAAAAATCACGGTGTGGTTGCTGCTGGCAGAAATCTTGAAGAGGCTCTTAATATAGCCGAGCTTGTGGAAGATGTAGCAAAAATAGCATATAATTATGAACTTCTCAGAGCAATTCAAAGTATATCAAAAACAGCCTGCTATGGTAAGTAATAATGAGTAAAAATATTAAAAATAGATTAAGTGAAGCCCTCAAATAAGGCTTATGAGAAGTGTAGGGCAGGAACAAGGGAGCAGTAGTATCCATAAAAACTACCTAGGCAAGGAAAATGCTTAAGACATAGGAAAAGCTAACACCTTATTTAATAAATATTCAGATTTATTAACCTAAGGTAAAGAATATTATTAGGGGTGCATAGTGAAAAAGGCTCTAAGCAGATATATGATTTCAGGTATTATCGCTGTGATTATTATAGCCGCAGTAATAGCATATGTAACCTTTCCCCGAACTACAACACCTCAAATAACTCATGTAAGATTTCTAGGGGGCGTTGCAGGAGGAGGCGGTTATACATTTGGTGTGGCACTAATTAAAATTTTCCAGGAATCTATTCCAGAAGTAACCTTTACGATAGAAGCTACTCAAGGATTTATAGATAATGCCAAGAAAATGTTTAGTGGCGTTGGCGAATTAGGGGTTGCCCCAGCTGGAGAGATCCTAAAAATATTGAATAACATCCCTCCATATAATACCTCAGGCTATAAAGTATATGCAGTATTACCGCTAGTACCTTTAACATATTTCCACATATTAGTACCTGCTGATTCGCCGATAAACTCATTCTCGGATCTTAATGGTAAGAGGGTTAATATACTGACTAGAGGCTCTTTAACCGAACAATTAGCTGTACAGATATTTGACGCACTAGGCATTAAGATTGTGCCTACATATCTAACACATACGGATGCTGCTATAGCTCTATCTAAGGGTGAGATAGATGCTGCAGCAACAACTACATTTGCATCACAATATAAGGAATTAGCATTAACTAAGAAGCTAAAGGTGATATCGTTAAGTAATGACGAGGTTAATAAACTTAAAAAGGCGTTACCAGATCTTAGCTTTGAAGTATTTGACTTCGGAACACAATATGAGGGTGCCGGCAAAGCCTTAGTTCCAGTATCTTGGACATTAGTGGTTGCCAGAGCAGATCTGCCTGAAGACTTCATATATAAGTTAGTTAAGAGTGTTTATAAAAACCTAGGCAATCTCACAGCCAGCTATCCAGCAGCTAAGGAGTTAACGCCTGAATTACTATTAAAGTCTCCAGTACCCTTACATCCTGGGGTCATTAAATATTATAATGAAATAGGTGTTAAAGTGCCTGATGAGTTAAGGCCTAAGACATAAGTAAATTTTAATTGTCCTTTGATAAGCTATAAAAGCTTTATAAGCTTTTTATAAGAAGATAATGAGGTAACTATAATGTCAAGCCATATTTCAGATACTTTAGTAGCCATAAGTAAGTACATAGCATTAATCTACGGGTTTATATTCATATATAGTTTTATAACTTATCCTTTTGATCCATTTTTGCAAAATAGCCTGTTTCTTCAGATAATATTTATACTAGCTTTTCTAAAACTTATAAGAGAGACGTATAAGACTTATTTGAGAATTATTTTCTTATTTTTAATGGTAATTTCTCTTATATCAGTTTTCTACATATCATTAAATTATATTGAGGTTGCTTATAAAGCTGGAATACCTAACCAAGTAGAATTCATATTCGGATTAATCGCTATAAGTTCCATCATTGCCCTTACATGGGTATTTGTAGGCAGGGTATTAGCCTTAACAACGTTGCTCTTTATAGCATATGCTTATCTAGGTAAATATATGCCTGGTTTTTGGGGTCATGGTGGCTATCCATTAGATATGCTCATAGGCTATTTCTATATGACTAGGGAGGGGCTATGGAGCTTACCGCTGAACATAGCATCTACATATGTTATAGCGTTTATGATGTTAGGATCCTTGCTTACTAAAATTAAGGCAGTTAAGCTAATCATAGGAATTACTTCCCCTTTAACTAAGATTAAGGGGGGACCTGGGATAGCTGCTGTTCAGAGTAACTTATTACTAGGTATGGTGTCTGGAAGTGCTCCTGAAAATGTAGCGCTAACTGGTACAGCCTTTAAATCTGCGTTAAAAGAGTACGGTTTCTCGCCCGAGAAATCTGCTGCTATTATAGCCTCGGCAGCTTCTAAAGCTCTCATTATGCCCCCTGTCATGGGTGCTGCGGCCTTCCTCATGGCCGATCTCTTAGGCATACCGTATAGAGATATAGCTATTGCCGCGTTTTTACCTGGACTGCTAAGCTTTATTTACCTAATGATATACGTATATTTGGATTCTTCGAAGGATATAGCTAAAGGATTAATTAGGAGGTATCAGTCAGCAATTGTCAATAGAAGTAGTATTGTAAGAGATTATGTCCATACTATAATACCTCTATTCGTAGTTACGTATTACATATTATCTGGATATTCTCCCTTTAGAGCAGCTGTGTACGGCATTATAGCGTCTATAATGGTATCACTTATCAGGAAGTCAACTAGGATTGGTTTAAAAGACATGATAGACGCTATATACATAGCTATGAATAGCGTGATAAGCCTAGGCATAGCTATAGCTTCAGCATCGCTCGTATACTCTGCTATAATGATGACAGGTCTAGGCGTAAAGATATCCTTAAGCGTGATTTCAGCAGGCAATCTAGTGTTAGCGCTTATATTGGTAATGCTCTCTTGTATAATACTAGGCATGGGCCTTCCAGCAACTGTAGCATATTTAATCGTAGCTATAACAATGGCTCCAGCAATAATTAATATGGGTATTCATCCATTAGCTGCACATATGTTCATATTCTACTTCTCATCATTCTCAACGATAACCCCACCAGTAGCTTTAGCTATCTATGTAGCATGCGCTATATTTAATGCGGATCCAATAAAGTCAGGTATTATTGCTATTAGAATGGCTTTGCCAGCATTTATTATGCCATATATATTTATATTTAGACCATCACTCCTACTCTTAGGAGGTAATGCCTATGAAGTCGCTGTTGAGGCTTTTCTCACCCTTTTAGCTTTATTTAGTGCTGTGGTTTCTCTTAATGGGTATCTAATAAAACCTTTACAACACTATATGAGAGTTCTATACGGATTATCTGCTCTTCTCCTTATAATACCCGATTACTTCGTAAACATGATAGGTATTGTTATTCTAGTTATTACATCAGTTATTATACTTGCTAAAAATAAATTAATACTACTCCAGAAAAACTTATTAGGAAGACGTGCCACTTAATAGCTTGGGGAATGTAACATGTCGTCGAAAAGGCCCTATAATATACTTGAATGTAGCTATATAGATGTACAAGAATGGCTCAAAGAAACCGACGTTATATTAATACCTATAGGAAGTTGTGAGAAACACGGACCTCACATACCTCTAGGTACTGATAGCTTCATAACCATGGCTGTTGTCGAGAAGGCTGCTGAGAAGGCTAACGTGCCTTATGCTCCTTTAGTCCCTTACGGTTATTCACCGCATCATATGGGTGAGGTGGGTAAGGGTTATGGAAGTATAACGCTTAGGGGCAGAACGTTTAGGTATCTAATATATGATATTGCATTGAGCCTCATATACCACGGATTCAATAAGCTGGTATTCGTTTCGCATCACGGCTCTAACACTAAAGTAATAGACGATGTGTTAAGAGCCATTCGCTATAAGACAGGCGCGTTGCCTGTATGGTATAAAACACCTACAGAACGTGACATAAAGTTAATTAAGGATCTCCTTAAATCCCCGCCTGAAGAAGCACCTGGGTGGCATTCAGGTGAAGAAGAAACATCTATACTTATGTACTATAGGCCTGATCTAGTCAAGATGGAGCGTGCACAGCCAAGGAGTATTCATGCACCTAGATGGTTAGGCGAGAAGTTTATTAAGACCGATGGTACACCTACTATAGAATTCATGGGTAGCGAGAATATATGGATCCCCTTAGAACACCATGAATATAGTGATAACGCTACTATAGGCAATCCATTTATCTCAAACCCTGAGACGGGTAAGGCTATAGTTGAGAGGATTTCAACGCATTTAGCCGAGTTTGTTAAGGAGCTCAAGAAAATTAGCATAGAGGTATATTATAGGGAGTTTAAGGAGAGAGCACTCTAATATGGGTAAGTTAGTGGCTATACTAGCCACACTCGATACTAAAGGCCCTGAAGCGCTCTTTCTAAAAGAGATACTTAGCTCAGCAGGCTTAGACGCAGTGATCATAGACTTAGGCATACTTAACGAGCCTTTGGTTAGGCCTGATATATCTAGAGAAGACGTGCTGAAAGAGTTATCAATAGATCCTGAGGAGTTTCTAAGCAAGATACGTGATGGTAGGTTAAGACGTGACGAAGCTATAAAGCTTATGGGTTTAGGAGCTGGTAAAATACTTGCTAAGTTAGTTAAAGAGCTTGGTGGTGTTATTGGTATAGGCGGTAATCAAGGCACCGCAGCATCGTCCATAGCTATGAAGGTATTACCGATAGGGATTCCTAAGATCATAGTATCTACGGTAGCTTCAGGTAATATTAGACCTTATATAGAGTATAAAGATATAATGATGATGTTCTCGGTAGCTGATCTAGAGTTCGGTCCTAATACGGTATCTAGGTTAGTACTAACTAATGCCGCTAATGCTATGATAGGCATGATTAGAGGTTCAAAGCATCTAGATGTTAATAAAAATGCTAAGAGAATTGCCATAACAACGCTAGGATCTACTGGAGGACTCACAAGGCGATGTGTATACGTCCTTAAGAAGTTAGGTTTTGAACCTATAGTATTTCATGCATCAGGCGCCGGAGGTTCTGCTATGGAGGATCTAATTGAGTCAGGATTCTTCACAGCTGTTCTTGACTTAAACCTGCATGAATTAGTTGGTGAAGTAATTCCCGACGATATCTATAGACCCATGAAGGCTAGACTGGTTAACTCATTGAAGTTAGACATACCCTTAGTAGTGACACCTGGAAGTATTAACTATTTAGTTTTTGGACCTCCAGATACAGTACCATCTAAATATTTAGGTAGGCAGACACACTACCATAACCCTTATAACACAAATATTAGACTTTCACGGGAAGAGTTATTAGCTGTAGCTGAACACCTATCTAATAAGTTTCATAGCGTAGGGCATAAAGTTAAAGCTAAGTTAATATTACCATTGAGAGGTTTCTCCATATTAGACGCCCCTGGAGGGCCTCTCTATAGACCTGACGATGATAATGAATTCATTAGCTATGTAGCTAGAGCTTTAGACGGCCTAATAGATATTTCAAAGATTGATGCTAATATAAATAGTTATGAAGTTGCTAATGAAGTTTTATTATCATTTAGATCATTGATTAATATCGATCATTAAAAATATTCTATCCTAGCGCTTTTATAGATATATAAAGGCTAGAGAGAGAAGTATAATGGCGATTTGCAAATGAAAGGAGGTATGAGAGCTTTAGTTATTCATAAACCCCACGATATGAGGATTGAAAATGTAGATATACCCAAGATTAGGGATGACGAGGTCTTAGTGAAAGTTGAGAGTATAGGTATCTGTGGATCAGATATTGAGATAAAAAATGGAACATATCCTGACTATATCGCATATCCTATAATACCTGGTCACGAGACTGCAGGTACAGTTATTGAAGTAGGTAAGAACGTACTTGGAATAAGGATCGGCGATAGAGTAGCTATAGAGCCTCATGCCGGTTGTGGTCAATGTAAGAACTGTAAAGTAGGTTATTACTCTTACTGTTTGAATTATGGGAAGCCTGGACATAGGACACTGGGATTTACAGTTAATGGAGGGTTTGCTGAGTATGTAGCTGCACCTGCTAGGAATCTACATAAGCTACCGAGTAACATGAGTTTTGAAGAGGGCTCTATGGCTGTTTCAGCTGGCACTTCAATGTTTGGTTTAATGGAAATAGGTATTAACGCTGGTGAGTTTGTAGTTATTATAGGTCCAGGCCCCATAGGTTTAACAGCAACAGCGCTAGCTAAGGCTTTAGGCGCCGGTACTACTGTAATGGTTGGTACTAGATGGTCCAGGCTTAACTTAGCTAAGGCTTTAGGCGCCGATGTAGTGATTAATGTTAGAGAGGGTCAAGATCCTGTTAAGGTAGTTTTAGAATTGACCGAAGGCTTAGGCGCCGATTTAGTAGTAAATACTACTCCATCGCCAGAGACTGTAACCCAAAGTGTTAAGATGCTAAGGAGGGGAGGTAGATTGCTAATGCTTGGTTTAACTTGGGAGCCAACTCCATTGATACTTGGTGAAATAGCGGTTAAGGGAATAACTATTAAAGGTACTAGAGGTGAGGCTCGCAACGCCTTAGAACACGTAATTAGCTTAGCGTCAAGCGGTAAAATAGATTTAAAAAAGATAATTACCCATACATTCTCATTAGATGAGATTATACAAGCGTTTGAGGTATTTGAGAAACGTATAGGTGATCCTATAAAAGTGATCGTGAAGCCATAGCTGGTGATGCTATTTCATGAAGATTTCAAATATAGAGACAATACCGTTTAGAATTAAGTTAAGGTTTCCTTATAAAAGCGCTAAAAAGGGTGAGGTTATAGGACAACAGTACTTAGAGACATTAATTATCAGAATTCATACAGATAACGATTTAGTGGGCTATGGTGAAATGCCGTTATTACCTAAGATGTTTGAGCCAATCGAAGACCTCGCAAACTTAATCAATAAAAGAATTAAGGGTTTAGTAATTGGTGAGGATGTATTTAATACTATAGAAGTCATTAATAGAATTAACAAGAAGTTTAAAGCTCCTGACATAATAATTGCAAGCATCGACATAGCTCTTCATGACCTTCTAGGTAAACATCTCGGTATACCTCTTTATAAATTACTTGGAGGTAAAATTAATGGTAAGGTAGCCAAGCCTTCATCACTGATCCCTCTACTCCCACCTCAAGAGGCTGCATTAGTTGCTGAGAACTACGTAAAGAATGGCGTAACTGTACTTAAAATGAAAGCAGGAGATGATCCCGCGCTTGATATTGAGAGAGTTAAATATATCAGAGAATCAGTGGGTGATAAGGTGATACTCAACTTAGATGTTGGCGAGAGTTGGGGTAGCGCTAAGAGAGCTTTAAAAATTATAAAGCGTTTAGAGAAATATTGGGTTGACTTCATAGAACAACCGGTATTATCCCACGATATAGACGGACTGAAAGAAGTAACCAGAAATACAGATATAACTATAGTTGCTGATGAGAGTGTAAGTCAAGGAACTATATTAAGAATAGTCTATGAGAAAGCTGCAGATATGATCGCATTAAAACCATTGAGCCAAGGGATAATAACTACTAAAAGGTATGCAATCATAGCCGAAGAAGGAGGACTTGAATGTAGCATAGGGACATACGTAGCGCAAACAGGAATCTTAGACGCTGCAGGATTACATCTCTACTTTTCAATACCAAATATAACTGTAAGCGAAATAGGGAGATCACTATTGCTGCTAGAGAATAACCCAGCAATAGGTATTAAAATGGAAAATGGGGTTCTAGAGGTATTTAATGAACCAGGATTGGGTATTAAAATGATAACAGAATAGGCTAATTTATACTCTAATTAAGCTATAGTTTTTATTAATTAACTATAAATTATATGTTATTATAGCAATACAGCCCTTATTCGTAATATTGCATTATAATGGATAGCATCAGTATAATAACCCTGTAGGCAGGATGTCTGGTGCACCGCTCTTAATAGGTCTATGAGTTATAGATAGGTGACGGTCTCACGCTTAGGTTAATCCTGTAGCAGAAGTATAGCTAGCGGCAGATGCATATTCTCAAAATATCGCTAGTTTGCTAAATGTTCTCTATAACTATGATTTAAGGGCTAGGAATCCCTTTGCATCCTCGATCCAGAGTATCTTATAGAAGCCGGCTTCTTCAAGCCTCCTCTTAATGCCTTTTAAATAGCTTATGTTGGAGTGTTTTCCAGGCTCTCCTGTGTAGTGGAAGAGGGCTCCCCCGCTTCTAAGGATCCTGTAGATCTCTTTGTAGAATTCGGAGCTATATAGCTCCTCAGCTATGTTTATCCTAGGAGGGTCGTGAAAAATTTTATCGAAGCACTCGCTACATAGACTCTCTACTAGTCTATAGGCGTCTCCAATGATGATTTTGATTCTGGGGTTGCTCAGCATCCTTGACCACGGGTTGTATGATGCTATTTCGAGGACGTTTAGATCCTTTTCTATTGAAGCTACTAGAGAAGCCCCGGATCTGACTAGGTGTGAGGCTGAATAGCCTAGGCCTGTGCCTATCTCAAGCACTTTGCACCCCCTGATCCTTCCGAGGGTCCTTACCTTGGTTTTAGCGTCCTCCCAGGGATCGATTCCCACTGTTCTGTGCATCTGAACACCGTTTATCTCTATCGTGGGCGCCTTATCGATGGCGACAGGCTTTAGCTTATAGTAATTGCCATCTCTAAACATATCGAGCCTGGTGATGGATCCCTCTATTATTTTGTAGAGAAAACCCTCCTCTACAATTCTATCGAGCTCCTCAATAGGGATCGAGAGGTCTCCAATGAGTACTACGCCTTCTCTGATCTCTACTCTCGATCTGCTGCGGCCTAGGTCTAGCGTAGTATCTATATATAGTTTCCCCTGTTTCGCTGCATCTAGTATTAGATCTACGTGTTCCCTCATAATTAGTGGGCCTTCAATATATTTATATACATATATGCTCTGGCTCTGTAAAAAGCTCTCGAGCTCGCTAGATTTTATCCTCATACCTAGCTACTCCCTCAAAGATCCATCTGAGGTCTACGCCTTTCCTAGAGATCCCAGCTTCTCTAATGCCAACAGCTATTAGGGGTAGCGCTATAGTTGCATCCACATTAACCATAGCGGAGTTGGATGCCTCAACCTTACCCCAGCTAACAGCTTCTTCCAGCGTAGCCCCGCTAAGCCCTCCCCACTGCGGGAGGTCTGTGGTTATCTTTACAGCGTATTTATGGGGTTTAGACACATCCTCCCCCCTCTCCATCTCCTCTATCAAGGCCTTTGCAATTGCAACTAGCTGTGTAGTGTCTGTCGGGACCCCCCCTCCTATATATATGACCCCAGTATCTCTGGATCTGAGTGCTATCTCAACCATCTGTTCGAAGTCCTTGAACTGATCTATAATCACCCTTCTCCCATATTGCTTAAGAGCTAGTAGAGAGGCTATTCCGTATCCTGAGTCTACTATCGCGGGAACGAAGATTGGCACTGATTTTCTATAAGCTGATGTAGCTATAGATCTTATTCCTAGTTTTGATAGCCTTGCGCCGAGGAGGTATAGGAATTCGGCTGATGAGTATATATAGTCCTTCGGCAGATCCCTTATAAACTCCTTGATCAGTCTCTCCATCTCCCTATAGAGGTATTCATCAGCATATACATCGTAGAACCTATCTATCCTATATCTAAGCAGGAGGTTATCATCTATACACGGGGCCCCCCTACCATAGGGGAAGCCCATGCCAGCGTAGATATCCTCTGAGACATTAGCTCCCGTAGATACCAGGACATCTATATACCTCTCATCTATCAGCCAGCTCACGATGCCCCACATACCAGCTGTAGCCATGGATCCTGCGAGTCCCATATAGACCGTTATTTCGGGATCTCTAAGCATGCTCTCTATAATCTTAAAAACCTCTCCCAGTTTCCTACCCTGGTAGGCTGTTTCGCTCATGGTGTATAGAATAGATCTTACGTCCCTCATATCCCTCGGATCTACTACCTTCACTTTATTTTTGAAAAAAAGGGATCGATCTATACTCTGTTCTTCACCCCTCATATAACCACCATAAACCTAGTGACTAAATAGCGTTAAATATAGCCCTCACTGCCCTAGGAG